>PWME01000082.1 GCA_003559235.1 Mollicutes bacterium
AATGCTTTATATTGCAAGTAATGCGGATCATCTAAATACATATTCAATTCTTCAGTAATAATATTCTTTTCTTTTTCAACACCAGCGGCACTAAACTTCGGATAAAACACCATCGAAATTAATCGTTTAATATTGTCGATAATGTGATTGGTCGCATTGAATAAATACGTGGTTCGGTTATGTTCTGTAAAGGCGTTAATTTGTGCTTCATGCATCGAAAATAGGCGTGATATATCCATCCCGTCTTGCTCGAAAATTTTATGTTCTAAAAAATGCGCAACCCCAGCAGGGACATCATAATGAACGTCTTGTTTATCGAGGATTCCGCGATGAATACTACCAAGTGGGGTTGTAATTGATACATAGGTTTTATGAAAATTTGGTTTTTCCACAATTACCGCTTCTAATCTTCCTTCTATTTTGAATGTATGCACGGTTTCATTAAATTGTTTATAGTGACGACTTTTCATGATGCACCCCCAAGTTCATACCGGAAAATTGGGCGCAACCGCTTTGCAATTTGTATAACAGCGTTACGCTGAACATTGCTAATGGCTTCAATAATGGCATCTTCCTTAAACGGCACGTTAAAGAGCGCACTTCTTAACGCTTTGATGCTTAAGTTTCCTGGCATGTCATAACTTTGTTTGATTTGTTGGATTAAGGCGGTTTTTGCCAATGCTAAATCTTCATCACTAAACGCGCCTTCGCGAACTGTATCCAAACATGCGTGCATCGTTTCATACGCTTGTTCAACGTGTTTACCATCAACCCCAGAAGTCATCGTCACAATACCTGTAAAGGGAGAATAACTGGCATGAACATAATACGCAAGCGCTTTTTCTTCCCGCACGGTTTTAAACAAAATCGAATCACTGCCTTCACCAAACAAAGCATTGAATACCAGCATGTCAAAGTAGTGCGCATCACGATAAAAAATATCACTTTTTAGTGCTGAAAAAATACGATGTTGCGTCACATCATACGTCTCTTTGAGCGCAGGCAATTCCGCAAACGTATACGGTTGGATAATCGGCTCTTTGAGTGGCACACTTTTTAATGGCAACAACGCTTGAATCTTAGCATGGGTCTCATCTACCTCAACATCACCAACAACCGAAATATATACACTGCTTTCATGCAGCATCGCTGCATGCGATGCTTTAATATCAGCCATGCGAACATCATCTACATCATCACTTTCACCGAGTGGGTGAATGCCATGAGGATGATTTTTCATTAAATGTTTTGTATACCGCTTGGTGGCATAACGGGTTTTATTCGCGTATTCACTCTTGAAGAAATCTTTTAGAAACTGTTTTTCTTCTTGTAAAGTTTGTTCATCAAAATCGGGTTCAAAAAGCGCATGGCGTAAAAACGTTAAAGCGTCTTCAAAAAGTGGGGTAACTACGTAGTGATCATCAACCACAACAAGCGTAAACGCAAGCACATGTTTATTGCCAATTTTCGATGGACTTGCCGCAAATACAGTATCATACAAACGTTCTAAGTGACGAGATTGTTTTAGGCGGCTATTTGTCATACGGTTTTTAGCCTTAAGCATCGCCAGCATTAAACTGCGTGCGGTTACAGTGTTTTTATCAATATCCGACAAAAAGCGGATTGTGACAATCCGCGTTTTAAATTGCTTTGTCGTAATGTAATGACACGTCGTCGTATCAATGGTACGCGTAAATAATTTCATAGAACCTCCAGCAAGGACTCATTCAGCAAGCGATAAAGCAATCTCCATCATCTTAGTGAATGCATTTTGACGTGCTTCACTGCTTGTCGCTTCTTTGGTCACAAGCGAATCAGAAACGGTAAGCAAACATGCCGCATGTTTATGTGTGATGCGTGCATTGTGAAATAGCGCGAACGCTTCCATCTCAACGGCAATCGCACCATGTTCATCACGAATCGTTTTAAAGTCATCAAAGTTTTCACGATAAAATACGTCGGACGAATGAATCGTCCCTTTTGTGATTGGGATTTTTAATGCTTGTGCGCTTGCTTCAAGTTTCGCATTTAACGCGTCACTTGGGTATGTATAAGCGTCATCGTAATCTCCCGATTGCGTTTTTGCATACGAAGACTCACTGTAAGCACGTGTTGTAAGCAATACATCATACAGTTTAAGTGCCGCATCATACGCACCACAAGAACCAACGCGAACAATATTTTCTACATCATAAAAGTTATACAGTTCATAAGAATAAATGCCAATACTTGGCATACCCATACCACTACCCATAACACTAATTCGTTTGCCTTTGTATGTCCCAGTGTAGCCAAACATATTACGCACGGTATTGAACCGTTTCACGTTTTCTAAATACGTATCCGCAATAAACTTTGCACGCAAAGGATCTCCTGGCATTAATACCGTTTTTGCAATGTCGCCTTTTTTTGCTTCAATATGCGGGGTTGGTACACTCATTGTGTCACACTCCTTATCGATTCAATTGTCGTTTAGTAGCTGTCTTCTCCTGTTTCACCTTTCATCAGGGCAACACCACTGCTTGTCCCAATTCGTGTTGCGCCTGCTTCAACCATCATATCTAAATCTTCGCGGGTTTTTACACCACCACTAGCTTTTACCCCAGCTTGATTGGCTACGGATGCCATCGCTTTAACATCGTTCACCGTTGCACCACCAGTTCCAAAGCCAGTACTTGTTTTAATGAAGTCTGCACCACCATCAATCGCAGCTTTCGAAGTGGCCACGATTTCATCATCGGTTAGATAACACGTTTCTAAAATGACTTTTAATGTCGTCATGCCACACGCCTGCTTAATCGCGGCAACTTCTTTTTCAATCGCATCATACTGGTGCGCCTTTGCCCAACCAACATTGACAACCATATCGATTTCATCAGCACCATTTTTTAAGGCGTCTTCAGTTTCATACACTTTTGTTTCGGTAGTGTTTGCGCCAAGCGGGAATCCAACAACGGTACACACAAGCACATCAGAGCGTTTTAACCCCTCTGCGGCATAGGCAACCCACGTTGGATTAATGCAAACACTTTTAAAGTCATACTCAATCGCTTCTTCTAACAATGCATCAATGTCTTCTTTTGTTCCAAATGCTTTTAAATACGTGTGATCAATCAACTTGTTTAGTTTCATAGTAAACCTCCTAATAATCGTTAAATAACGTTGCAAAAGCGGTCCAACACCAACAACGAATAATACGGTACCGATGTTTAACGTGCCAAGATTTTGGTTAATCGATAGCGTTAGCACAACCGCTAGCAACACAACAAAACCGTCAAGTGCAATCCGCACACGAATCAATTTTGTCGTCTTAAATAGTTTCATCAAACCCACCATCAGTTCATCAAAAACCGCGGCTGGATAGGTTGATGCCAAAAGCAACGCCCCACCAAGTGGCATCATAAGCAAAGCGCTAAAAAAGAGTAAAGTGCGAATGACGATGTGTTCAGGATGAAACGATGCAAAGACAATAAGGTCAAAAAAATCAATCATCACACCAACAAAAACAATCGGCAATCCCATTAACACAAAGCGCCAGTGCTTTTGTAAAATAACAACCAGCCCCGTCGCCACAACCGCCACAAGAATCGCCGATGTTCCAATGGTCATCGGTGTCGTATTTGCGAGCGCAACATGCAATGTATCCCATGCGCTTGTGCCTAAATGACTCCTTACCACAAGGGCAACACCAATGGCGATAAAGAAACATCCAGCAAAATAGAAGATGGTGTTGCGTAAGGAGAAATTAACGTGTTGCATGAGGCCCTCCATCATATAAAGCTTTAACGCTTCTTATTGTACTAAAAATTGTCGTTCGTTGCAATCGTCTACCCATTATGCAAGCACATGCGTGCAGCGTGTGCACAACTCAGTTTCTTCATCAATCTCACCAACATGCCAACACCGTGCACACGTTTTTCCTGAAGCGGCTTCAACATCAATCGATAACCCATCAAATGTGTATTGACCTTTGCCTTCGGCAATCACCGCTTCGCTCACAATGAATAGTTTGTGCAAACGATCAACCCGGTTTAAAAGGGCTTTGGTTTTGTCATCAGGATACAGCGTTAGTTTAGCCTGTAAGCTTTTGCCAATCACTTTCGCATCTCGCGCAGTTTCTAATGCTTTTAACACATGATCGCGTACTTTCATAAATTGTTCATATGATGTCAATAAAGCTTCATCACGCGGATAAAGTGGCTTCGGCATATTTTCTAAGTAAACACTATCCTTTTTCGCACCCGGTAACACTTGATACGCTTCTTCTGTGGTATGAGGGATCAATGGTGTAAGCACTCTCAAGAGTACATCAAGCGCACGTCGAATGACCGTTTGTGCACTTCTTCGCAACGGATCGTTCGCTTTTTCGATATAAAGAATATCCTTGGCATAATCTAAATAAAAGGCACTCAAATCACGCGTCACAAAATTACTCGCTAAACGGGTCACATCGTCAAATTGATACGACGCGTAAGCGCGGTCAATCTTTTGCATTAAATCATCGGTTTTTAACATCATGAAGCGTTCTAATTCAGCCATATTTTCGTAGTCTATTGCATCCTTATTAGCGTCGAAATCGCCAAGGGTTCCAAGCATAAAGCGGAACGTATTACGGATTTTTCGGTAATGTTCACTCACTTGCTTAATCATGTTGTTGCTTATTCTAACGTCAGCTTGATAATCAACACTTGCCACCCATAACCTTAAAATATCAGCACCAAGTTGATGCATAACCTTAATAGGGTCAACGACATTCCCCATTGATTTTGACATTTTACGGCCGTCTTCATCCAACACAAAGCCGTGCGTTAAACACGCTTTGTAAGGCGCCTTGCCTTTTGATGCAATGCCGGTTGATAAACTCGAATTAAACCAACCGCGGTATTGATCAGACCCTTCTAAGTATAAATCCGCTGGATACGGCATACCGAAGTCTACCATACCACCTTGATGTGAGGTTCCTGAATCAAACCATACATCTAAAATATCAGTTTCTTTCGTGAAGTTCCCCTTAGGACTACGCGTTTTATCTTCGTAGCCTTCTGGTAATAACGCTTTTGCATCCCATGTAAACCAAATATTGGACCCGTGCTCTGCAAAAAGCTTTGCGACATGACGAATCACATCGGCATCTAAAATAGGCGAACCATCTTCATGGTAAAAGACTGGAATCGGGACACCCCAAGTACGCTGACGGCTTATACACCAAGAATCGCGGTCACGCACCATATTTTCCATGCGCACTTCACCCCAAGAGGGGATCCAGTCGATGGCTTTAATCGCCTCAAGCATTTTATTCTTTAAAGACTCAATCGAGGCAAACCACTGGTCAGTTGCCCGGAAAATAACGGGTTGTTTTGTCCGCCAGTCATGCGGATAACTATGCGTATACCATTCCATTTTTAATAACGCATCCGCTTTTTCTAAATCTTTGACAACCGCCTTTGAACATTGTTCAACAAACAACCCTTCATAAGGGCCCGCTTCTTTTGTCATATGACCGCGTCCATCAACAGGACACAAAACTGCTAAGTTATTTTGTTTACCGATAATAAAGTCATCTTCTCCGTGTCCTGGTGCGATGTGAACCAAACCAGTTCCCGATTCAATGGTGACGTGATGGCCAGACACAATCGGACTTTCACGGTTATAAAGCGGATGATGATACGTCACGCCAAGCAGTTCTGAACCCTTTACACGCTTGATAACAGTAAAGGACCTTTCAAGTTTTTCTTCTAATGTTTTATGCAACGCTTCCGCAAACACATAGGTTACACCATCATTTTCTGCAAACACATAATCGAGATGCTCACTAACCGCTACGGCTAAGTTACCAGGAATTGTCCATGGTGTCGTCGTCCAAATTAAAAACGTAAACGGTTGATCAAAATGTTTGGTATTTAAAGCATCAAACGCAAAGTAAATCGATGGCGATTTTTTATCTTGGTATTCAATCTCAGCTTCAGCCAGTGCGGTTTCACTTGATGGTGACCAAAGCACAGGTTTTAAGCCTTTAAAAATTAAGCCTTGTTCAACCATGTCCGCAAAAACTTTTAACTGACTTGATTCATACTGTTTATCAAGCGTAACATACGGATTATCCCATTCACCTAAAATACCAAGGCGCTTAAACTGTTTGCGTTGAATATCGACTTGCCGTAAAGCATAATCTTCACACAAACGACGAAATTCAACCGTAGATAGTGCCTTGCGGTCTACTTTTTCTTTTTTGGTTAAAGCACTTTCAATCGGCAATCCATGTGTGTCCCACCCCGGCACGTAACGGGTATAAAAC
Source organism: Mollicutes bacterium (assembly GCA_003559235.1). GTDB lineage: Bacteria > Bacillota_I > Bacilli_A > Izemoplasmatales > Izemoplasmataceae > PWME01. The sequence goes on from PWME01000082.1 coordinate 6,296, forward strand.
CCACGCATATTTTTCTCACGCACAATAATATCTTTAAGCACTTTGTTTAAGGCGTGTCCAATGTGGATATCCCCATTCGCATAAGGCGGGCCATCTGGCAACACAAAGGGTGTGTTATCTTTATTGATGGTTAATCTTGCTTCATAAACGTTTTTGTCTTCCCAAAGCGATTGACGCGTTGGTTCATTATTACCGAGATTGCCACGCATTGGAAATGTCGTTTTCGGCATCAATAATGTGTCTTTGTAATCTTTCATGTTATCACGCTCCTAAAATATAAAAAACGTCCTTAAAAATAAGGACGAATAAATCCGCGGTACCACCTTAATTCCGGCAAACGCCGGCGCTTAAAACCGTTAACGCTGGTCAGCGTATGAGCCTACCTATCGACCCATCTCTCCGCGGTGATCAAATGGCGCGTTGTTTCCAAGTTTTCAGCACCCCTTGGTCTCTGTTAAACGTTCGCCTTCCATTCGGTGTCCGCATCGACGATTTCTTGCCATTATTATACCAAATCCAGTTGTTTAAGCAAGCAAAAACATTCGGTATGGGTTATTCAGAAATGTCACCACTGTTCGCTTCATCGTAAAACATCGTGTTTTGTTCACTAAACGTAAAAGATCCCACAAATGTTTGATCAACGCGATCGTGGTTTTCTAACGCTTTTAATACACACGATTTCATAAACTCATTCGCTTCACTAAGATCCGCTTTAAGTTTTTCTTCATCAAGTGGATCTTCATTCAATACACTCGCGATACTTTTTAAAATATAATAAATTGAATAAGGATTGTTTTCAACATACTCACGATTCTCAGGTTTTAAATTCGCAACTTCTTTATCCACTTCCGCTAAGTTTTGTGAAAACAGCGTTTGATCACCTTCAAAAAGGGGAATGAGCGTATCAATTAACGTTTCAGAAAAACGGTTTGATGATTGCGTCGCAGGAATTTCACTTGAAATTTCTTTAAACTCATCGCGGAGCACTTTAGCACGTGCATAATCCCCCGCAAAAATCGCAGCCATAATTAAATTTTGAAGTTTCACTGCGTAAAATGCTTGATTTTTTTTGGGCGCCTTCTTCGCCAATTTTGCGACAGCATCGTGATACGCACGCGCATCGGCATCAATAAACAGTAGCTGATGAATTTGACGATAATGTTGGCTAGCAACACGCCGCATAATAAAACTAATGACAATGACAAAGAGTAACGATACCGCAATAACGGTAAACAAACCCCCATCTTGTCGCAAGACAAACATGTTTAAAGCAAACAATAAAATAATCCCGACAACAAAAATGATACGGTTAACTTTAAAATCAAATACCATGAAAACACCTCTTTAATAAATTAAAACGATTGGATAAACTGCCATAATGCACTTAAACCGATTCTAAACAGCAAAAAACCGACAATCGGCGTAAAATCAAATTGGCCAAACACTAACAACCCACGGAAAATACGCATGTAAGGATCGGCGATTTGATGCAAAACCTGATAAAACCGGGTTTGTTGGAGTTCAGGGACCCAACTGAATAAAATATACGCAATCAGCATATAAAAATACACCGTTAAAAGATAATATATAATTTCAAGCAAAACAATCATGCCGTTTACTCCTTATGCTTCTTAATAAACTTACGCAAACTTTTGTCTTTTAGATCTTCTTTGGTCGCAAATACCAACACTTTTTCTCGAATAACCTCGACATTGCCATCAATGGCATAGACAATGCCACTTAAAAAAGTAATCACTTGATTGCTTTTTACCGCATGGTAATCTTCAAAATTGATAATCAACGGTTGTCTAAGCATAAGCATATCGGCGAGATCGAAAGCATCAATATCGTCTGTCATTGCGATAAAACGGGTGCGCTCATACGCGCTTTTATTCGTGCGTGCCATAAGACCCCTCCCCAAGTAATACTCGTCCCAATCTTAACACAGTCGCACCACATTCTAAAGCGATGTGATAATCCTCGCTCATGCCCATCGACAATGCTTTAATATTAGGATAAGTTTTTGAGAGTTTTTCTTGTAATGTTTTTAATGTCATAAATTGTTTACGGATGGTAGATGCATCAACATGTGCAGCCGCCATACCCATCAATCCGATAACACGGATATTGTTAAGCGGCGCAAGCGAGCGCAAAAATGCGGACACTTCATCAGGGTGCACCCCGTGTTTTTGTGTTTCATGTGAAATATTTACCTGAATGAAACACGCAAGCGGACTTTTTCTACGTTTATCGATTTCTCGCGCAAGTTTAAGCCGGTCAAGTGCGTGCAAGCACTCAATATGATCAATAACCTTTTTCACTTTTTTGGTTTGTAAAGTACCAATAAAATGCATTGATACTGGCAATGCTTCAATAAAGGACAATTTTTCTAATAATGCTTCTACACGGCTTTCACCAAAGGTGTCAACCCCCGCCTCAATCGCAGCTTCAAAATCGTTTTTTGTCGTTAAGTATTTACTAGCCATCACGATATCGACATTTGGGTGCTGCTTCTTTAAAGTGTTGATTAATGCTTTATTCACGGTGACGCCTCCTACTAAACAAAAGAAAAATACTCCCCACAAACCAATACCATTATATCACAAAGAAAAAAGTATGCGCGCATACTTTTTCTTTTCGATTACTTGAATCGGCTCTTCAGCCACGATGGTATGCTAGTTTTTGACGGTTCGTCTTCTTCTGTCTTTTCTGTGGGTTCAACGTCTGGGGTTTTATCTTTTTTCTTCTTCTTTTTCTTCTTTTTCTTTGACGGTTTGTCGGCGTGATCATCGTCGTCATTTGATTTTGTTGATTCATGCGGAACGAACGTTTTTGTGCCTAACGTTTCAAGCTCGATTTTGCGGTTTTCATCAAACCCTGCCGCAATGACTGTGACGATGACTTCACTTTCGATTTCTTCATTGATTGATGTACCATAAATCACATTAATTTCAGTTTCAGAAGCCGCTTGAATCGCTTCAATCGCTTCTGTTATTTCCCATAAGGCAATTTTAGAATCGCTTGTCACGTTGACAATCGCATCGGTAGCACCATCAATGTTTGCATCAAGGAGTGGTGAGTGAATGGCTTTTTTCGCCGCTTCTACAGCGCGGTTATCGCCATCGGCAATCCCGATGCCCATGAGCGCTGTCCCTTTATCTTTCATAACGGTTTTTACATCCGCAAAATCCAAATTGATTAATCCAGGTACAGTAATGACTTCGGCAATGCCTTGAACCCCTTGTCGCAGCACATTATCCGCTTCACGGAACGCTTCTAACATTGACGTATTGCGATCAGTCACATGCAACAGCCGATCATTTGGCACAATAATTAGTGTATCAACATACGGTTTCAAAGCATCTAAGCCTTCTAATGCGGTCGCCACGCGGCGACGGCCTTCAAACTTAAATGGTTTCGTCACAATACCAACGGTAAGGCATCCTGCTTCCCGCGATATTCTCGCAATCACAGGGGCCGCACCCGTTCCGGTGCCACCGCCCATACCAGCCGTAATAAAAACCATATCGGTATCTTGCAACATCTCGCGCACCTCATCTTCACTTTCAAGGGCTGCCCGCCGGCCAATCTCAGGATCGGCCCCAGCACCGAGTCCGCGCGTTAACAGTTTACCGATTTGTAAGCGGATATTTGCTTTGGATTGACGCAATACTTGCGCATCCGTATTAATGGCGACGAATTCGACGCCTTGCACTTCGTTTTCAATCATCCGGTTGACAGCGTTACCACCACCACCACCAACACCGATGACTTTTATGGAAGGTTTTTGACTAAAATGGTCGTTTTGTTCAAACATAGTATGACCCCCATATAGACTTTAGATTTATTATAACGTAAATGCCCTCATATTGAAAGCGGTATTTTTACGCGGTTTGTGCAAGAAAACGTGCCAAAAAAGCATCTTTGAATGGTAAAAAAGCATCACGCTTAATGGCATCGCGGGCATCCGCCATCAACGTTTTTAAAAACGCCAAGTTATGATAACTCACCAAGCGCGCTCCAAGCGTTTCCCCAGCTTTAAACAAATGGCGTATATAGCTGCGGGTATAGGTTTGACAGACATGACATGAACACGTATGATCAAGTGGTTCTAACGCTGTTTCATACCGTTTGCTTTTGATCGATATTTGCCCGTCTTTTGTATACGCAGCACCATGCCGTGCTAAACGCGTTGGATTAACACAATCAAACATATCAATCCCACGCGCGATGCCTTCTAGCAAGTCTTCAGGGGTACCTACCCCCATTAAGTAACGTGGCAACGCCTTGGGTAAGTGCGGCATCAAAAAGTCCAAAACATTAAGCATTTCTGCTTTCGTTTCACCAACTGATAGCCCGCCAATCGCAATCCCATCAAAACCGATTGCCATGGTTTCTTTTAAGGAATGCATTCGCAAGTCTTCATAAGGACCACCTTGCACAATACCAAACAACGCTTGCGTGCTATCTTGATGGGCTTCTTTGCCGCGCTTCGCCCAACGAAGTGTGCGTTCAACCGATAATTTCATGTAATCATAATCCGCATCGAAGGGCGCACATTCATCAAAACTCATGATAATATCAGCCCCAAGTTTATGTTGAATGTCTATGCTGCGTTCGGGTGATAAAAATAATGGGGCTCCACTTTTATGATGACGAAAATGGACCCCAGATTCATCAATTTTCCGTAAATCAGAAAGGCTAAACACTTGATACCCACCGCTATCAGTAAGCATCGCTTTAGGCCACTGCATAAACTGATGCACAGACCCATGCGACTGAACAATAGCTTCACCCGGTTGTAACCATAGATGGTAAGTATTTGCCAAAATTATGCCTTCACTCACCGCATCGATTTCTTTTGGGTCTAAAGTTTTTACACTCGCTTGGGTGCCAACTGGCATAAATACCGGAGTGGGTACCTCACCGCGCGATGTTTTTATAATCCCAACACGCGCTGCCGAATCACGGCATTGATGGTGTACACTATAGTGAATCATTGGGTTCCTCCTTTGCGCGTTGACGCATCGCATTGGATACCATTAAATTAATGCGATTAAGCTGATTGATTTTTGAAGCGCTCGTATCATAATCTATCGCCACGATGTTGGCTTCTGGATGATGTTTTTTTAACTTTTTAAACATCCCTTTACCCGCAATATGATTGGGTAAGCATCCAAACGGTTGCGTACACACAATATTTGGCGCACCATGTTCAATTAAATCAATCATTTCTGCGGTTAAAAGCCACCCTTCCCCAACGTGGGTGCCATGGTCAATAAACCCGTTGGCAAGCTTTTTAACATGACGATAAGTTACCCCAGGCGAAAAATTGCCTTTTTTGATTTGTTTGCGCATCTTTTTACGGCGCCATTCGACATAATGAATAATGCACTTTAAAACGAAGCGCTCTAACTTGCTTCCTCCATAGTGTTTAATATCGTACACACGAGAATCAAAACTATACAAAAAGAAATCATAAAGGGGCGGGGTTACAACCTCACAGCCTTCTTGTTCTAAAGTCGCTTCCAAATGATTGTTGCCGAGGGGAGAATATTTTACATAAATTTCCCCGACAATCCCCACTTTTGGTTTTATAACTGAACGGTCTACCTCAATGCCCGCAAAGCGTTTGATTATTGAAGCGGCCATCTTCCGTTGCTTACGCCACGTAAACAACCGTTTATGCATAAAATAATCCCGTAATTCTTTATCGATTTCTGCTTTGAGTTTCTCTGTATCACCAGGCGTTTTTTCATAAGGACGCGTTTGGTTAACCAGCGTCATCATCAAATCCCCAAACAACATCCCATCATGCAATTTATGAAATAAGCGTGGGGTTAGTTTAAATCCAGGATTCTTTTCCAATCCGCCGGTATTCAAAGAAATCACTGGTACAAACCCATAACCAGCTTTTTTAAGTGCACGTCTTAACAAAGCAATATAGTTGCTAGCACGACACCCACCACCTGTTTGAGTAATGATTAAAGCCACTTTATGCACATCCAAAACATTTTTCTTTAAGGCATCAATAAACTGACCAATAACCAGCATCGCCGGGACACAAATATCATTGTGCGAATATTTCATGCCTTCATGGATTAAATCATAATCGGTTGTTCTTAATAACTTTGCGTTATACCCTTCACTCGTAAACGCATCCACGAAATAATCAAAATGATACGGCGCCATTTCAGGCACCAATACGGTATACTCTTTTCGCATCGCTTCGGTAAATACAATGCGACCGTTATCAACCACAAGATCAGCCATGGTCCACCTCCTGCATCGTTGAGAGTAAACTTCTTAACCGGATGGTGACCGCACCAAGATTAGAAATTTCATCAATCTTAATTTGTGTGTAAAGCTTTTGGTGGCTTTCTAAAATATCCTTTACTTCATCGGTTGTAATAGCATCAAGCCCACACCCAAAACTGACAAGTTGGACCATATTGACATTGTCAAGCTTGGTAATATACCGCGCAACATCGTAAAGCCTTGTATGGTACGTCCATTGATTTAACACACTGACTTTATCTTGCGCCGCCAAATGGTTCAACGCATCTTCACTCAATACAACCACATTTAATGAACGAATCATTTTTGGGATCCCGTGATTGACTTCAGGGTCAATATGATACGGGCGACCCGCGAGTACAATGGCTGGCAAGCCGTGTTGTTTTGCGTACGCAAGGGCACGCTCGCCTTCTTTTTGCACATCCTCACGAAACTTAAGATAGTGATCCATCCCAATCGCAAAAGCTTTACGAATCGCTCGTTTACGTACTTTCATGTATGGTCTAAGCATGCCAACCATCGTATCACTAAATTTTTGCGCATCGTTTAAGGTTAAATACGGTTGCATAAAGTACTGCATGTCTAAATGATCCATGTTGCCTTCAACCACTTCTGGGTAATGCGCAACCACCGGACAGTTATAATGATTGTCGGCATGGTCTTTTTCTAAAAAGTTAAAAGGCAAATTGGGATAAAAGATGAAATCAACGGCTTTTTCATACAGTGATTCAACATGACCATGCACAAGCTTCGCTGGATAACAAATCGTATCAGAAGGAATGGTGTCTTGGCCTTTTTCATACAACGCTTTGTTTGAGCGGTCACTTAAAATGACTTTCGCACCAAGCGCATTGAAAAACGGTTGCCAAAAGGGTAAGTTTTCATACATGTTTAAGACCAGCGGTATGCCAACTTTCACCGACCCATTTTGTCTTGCATTGGCATAATCTAACACTTTATCGTATTTATACAAGTATAAGTTTGGAATGTCCTCATAAGACGCATCAAGCCCAGCGCCTTTTTCACAACGGTTTCCACTGATATACCGTTTCCCATTAGAAAAGGTGTTCACTGTTAACGCACAATGATTCAAACAACGACGACACGTCGTACGCTTGCGCATAAAACTAAAACCTTTGAGTTTATCCGTTTTCATGATGGTGCTTTCGTGTTCATCATCACGACTGCGCGCAATAAGCGCCGCCCCAAAAGCACCCATGAGCCCTGCGATAACTGGCCGCGTGACTTCTATGCCCGTTTCTTTTTCAAAGGCACGCAAGACGGCATAGTTATTAAACGTCCCACCTTGAACGATAATATTTTTGCCGTATTCAGCTTCTACATCGTGCGCGCGAATCACTTTATAAAGCGCATTTTTTACCACACTCACCGCGAGTCCTGCCGATATATCTTTACTGCTTGCGGCTTCTGATTGGGCTTGTTTGACAGATGAATTCATAAACACCGTACAACGGCTTCCTAAATCAACCGGATGTTTCGATTCAAGCGCCATTTCAGAAAATTGTTCAATGCTATGGCCAAGCGATTCTGCGAACGTTTCAATAAATGACCCACATCCGCTTGAACACGCTTCATTAAGCACAATCGATGTAATAATGCCGTGATCGATTTTAAAACACTTCATGTCTTGCCCACCAATGTCAATGACAAACGATGCATTTGGGTCAAAGTGTTTGGCGGCTTCTAAATGACAAATCGTTTCAACCTCACCACCATCTAAGGTAAAGCCATTTTTAATCAACGCTTCACCATACCCAGTCGCGTACGCTTTTTTGATTTTAATCGCATCGGGCAAGTGTTCATACATCGCAAGCAAGGCGTTTTTCACCACTTCCACAGGATTCCCACGATTGTGGGCGTAAAAACTATGTAAAAGCTCTAAATTTTCTCCAATTAAAACCAATTTCGTTGTCGTACTACCTGCATCAATGCCTATATACGCATCCCCTTGGTAATCTTTTAGCGCAACGCGTTTTAAGTCGGATTGATTATGACGCTTTTTAAACGCGTCATACGCAGCATCACTTTCAAAAAGTGGTGCCATGGTTTTGCGCATGGTGTCTTTATATTGCTTTCTGTATTCTAAAATTTTCGTTCGAACCGCTTCAATAGATTGCGGGGGATTGGTTGATTCAAGCGCTGCCCCAAACGCCACAAACACTTCACCGTTTTTAGGAATAAAAACATCTTCTAAATCCAAAAACTCTATAAACCGTTTTCTCAGTTCACTCGAAAATGTGAGTGGTCCGCCTAAAAAGGCAACTTTGCCTTGGATTTTCCTTCCTTGTGATAAACCACCAATCGTTTGATTCACGATGGCTTGATAAATCGATGCGGCAATATCGTTTTTCTTTGCGCCTTGATTGAGCAAAGGCTGTATATCAGATTTTGCAAAAACACCACACCGTGAGGCAACATCATACAGTTTATCGTAAGATTTTGCGAGTTCATTTACCCCTTCTGCATCGGTATCCAACAAAGATGCCATTTGGTCGATGAAAGCACCGGTGCCGCCCGCGCATGATCCGTTCATACGCATTTCAACGTTGACACCATCAAAAAACATAATCTTTGCGTCTTCACCACCGAGTTCAACGCATACATCAATGCCTTCGATGTGATGCCTTAAAGCACTGGTTGCACTAATAACTTCTTGGGTAAACTGTGCGCCGATATGTTTGGCGAGTCTTAACCCAGCACTTCCGGTAAAATTAAACGATAGTTCAACGTCGCCAAGCACATCGCTTAACTCATCTAAAAGTGCATGCAAAGAACGCGACACACTACTCATATGCCGTTTATACAGTTTATGGACAATGGTGTCATCTTGATCGATGACAACCACTTTAATGGTTGTACTTCCAATATCAATGCCAGCTCGTAACGGTTTCATTGTGTCACCTGATTTCCATGGTTTCTTCATTATTATATAGTAAAGCGGATAAAAATGCTACCAACTCGACTATGAATTGGCTACCCCTAATTATAAATTAAAACCATGGTACTTTTATATTAATATTGATTTTTTTAATTTTAATATATATTTATTTAATTTTTTAATATATTATATTGACTATTTTTAATTTCATGATAAACTATAGACAGTTAGTCATAGACAGGATGTGAAACCATGGATCACTTAGAAACCCTTGAGCGTTTGCATGCGGGCGACATCAGTCTTGATGAAGCGCACCACATGATCACGCCAAAAGTAAAAAAACCCCCTGGTTTAAAACGGGCGCGCTATGCAAAAATGCGCATTAAGTTGAACAAAGAAGAATCACGCTTTGCGCGCATTCTACTGCGTGTTCTCTTCGCCTTACCCTTGCCAATGTTTTTGGTTCGCTTCGGGCTTAATATCGCCATGAAACGCATGCCTTCAAACGCAAAAGCAAGCGTTGAAGAAGCCATTGGCGATGTCGAAATGCTTAAGATGTTCGTGAAATATTCACGGGGTACGACCATTACCATCCAATCAGATGATGCAGATATAAAGATTAAAATACGATAATGAGGAGTGTCTTTTATGCAAAAACATGTTATTGGGGAATGCCCAATCTGTAAACACGATCTATTTGTCACAAAACTCGAGTGTTCACATTGTCACACCGAAATCAGTGGACAATTTCAGCTATCAAAATTCAACTATCTTTCAAAAGAACATTTATACTTTATTGAGTTGTTTATCAAAAACAAAGGCAGCATTAAACAACTCGAAAAAGAATTAAAAGTATCTTACCCAACCGTTAAAAAAATGCTTGATGAGGTCATCATAAGTTTAGGCTACAAAGTTACCGACGACGATGACACAAATGATACCAATAAAGACGAAATTTTACAAAAGCTCGCCGATGGGGAAATTTCCTCTGAGGAAGCCTTGAAATTGCTCAAGTGAGGAGGGTAACCAATGGCTGATGAAAAAATGAAGATTTTGGAGATGATCCAAAACAAAGTTATCACCCCTAAAGAAGGCGCAGATTTGTTAAAAGCGCTTGAAAAGGAAGAGAAAATTGGTGAAGGCCCAACACGTAAAGAAGCCTTTAAAATGTTTAAGATCAAAATCTTAAGCAACGATGGTGACCGTGTAAATGTTCAAATCCCACTCGAGTTTGCGAAAGTGGCATTAAAAGGTGGCAAAAAAGGCAAAGGCATCATGAAAATGGATAAAATCCAAGACATGGATGTTGATATCGACTTCGATATGATTTTAGACATGATAGAAAGCGGAACGATTGGCAAGATTGTTGACATCGAAAGTGGTGATGGAGACAAGGTTGAAATCGTCATCGAGTAACCATCATGTTTGCGATGCTTAAACAGCGTAATTTTGCGTTGCTATTTGCTGGAAACGCCGTTTCTCGCATTGGCAGCGCATTTTATAACTTCGCCATTGGGTGGTACATTTTAACCATTACCGCTTCACCGCTTGCTATGGGCCTATATATAGCGGTTGGCGTTCTCGTTGAACTCATTATTTCACCCATTGCTGGGGTCTTTATCGACCGATTAAATAAAGTACGCATTTTATATATTACCGATTTTATACGCGGCATAGCCGTTTTAATCGGTGCCATGTTCATTTTTTTACTCGATGTTGAAATTGGCCTGCTTGCCGTTTTGTATGGCGTCACCATTATCCTTGGTATTAACAACGCCTTCTTTTTCCCAGCAACCCAAGCGCTATTACCAGAAATCGTAGATGATGAACGGTTAAATAGAGCGAATGCATTTTTCAGTTTAATCAACAGTGTTCAAGCCATTATAGGGGTTTTGCTTGCTGGCATTTTATATGCCATACTCGGCATTGAATGGATTTTTGTCATTAACGCCTTAACCTTCATTGTAAGTGGTATTAGTGAAATGTTTATTGAAGCGCCTGAGAACGGGGTAGAACGTGATACAACGATGGCGCCAAATTTCAAAGGCGATTTAATCGATGGGTTTCGCTACATTAGAGATAAAACTGGGTTACTTGCGTTCATGTTATGCGCACTCATGCTCAACTTCGCGGCCGCACCTTTGTTTGCGAATGCACTTCCCTATGTTTACAACTTGGTCTTGGGACGAGAAGCCATTGACCTTTCAATTGCGAATGTTACCTTCTCAGTTGGAATGTTAATTGGCGGCTTAGTGATTGGTGCATTGGGAACCAAAGTTATTGTCAAACGTGCCATTAGACAAGGCCTTGCCATGACTGCTACGATGATGTATATAATGGGATTATTGCTCTATCTTGTGACGTCTGAGCGCATTGTATATGGGCTGTTTGTCGGATTGCTTTTGCCGACCTTATTCATTCTCGCATTTAGTCAAATATGGCTGAATGTTCCATTCAACACAGGCATCTTACGCGCCGTCGATGCCAACAAGCGGGGACGGGTACTGTCAATCTTAAATACCATAAGTGCCGCGCTGATGCCTTTATCGTTTGCACTTGGTGGTGTTGTGTTGGAATTTATTGGCTTACCGTTTATGGTCATCAGTGTGTTTATCATTTCTTTTATACCATTACTCATTATGCTATTTGGTAAACAAGTGACTCTACTCTTAGAACAAATGTAAAAAATGCCTTTGACTGTGATGTCAAGGGCATTTATTTTTTAAGATCAGTTAAAAACATTGCATCGCCAAATGAAAAGAATCGGTACGCATGCTTAATAGCATGATGATATGCATTAAAAATATATTCACGCGATGCAAACGCACTCACAAGCATAAGCAAGGTTGATTTTGGTAAATGAAAATTCGTTAACAGAGCATCCACAACCTGAAACCTGAAACCCGGGGTTATAAAAATATCACTCATCCCACTTTGGGCTTTAACCCCGTTTTCAAAAGCACACGTTTCAAGGGTTCGCATCGATGTGGTCCCTACCGCAACAATCCGGCGGTTTTCTTGTTTTGCTTGATTGATGATGGCAGCTGTTTCATTTGGCATGGTATAGTACTCACCATGCATCGTATGGTCTTCAACTTTTTCAACGCTTACTGGTCTAAATGTTCCAAGGCCAACGTGTAATGTGACGGGTACAATAACGACGCCTTTCTCACGTATTTTTTGTAAATAGTTTTGCGTAAAATGTAACCCTGCCGTCGGTGCTGCAGCACTCCCAGCATGCTTTGAATAAACCGTTTGATAGCGCTCTGGTTCATCAAGTTTTGCTTTAATGTAAGGAGGCAGTGGCATCGTTCCAAGTTGATCGAGTAAGGTAAGCAACACGCCTTCATAGTGAAGTTTCATAATGCGAATGCCTTCATCGCATACTTCAACACACTCGGCAATTAACGCACCATCTCCAAATGTAACGCGCGTTCCCTCGCGCACCGTGCGCGCCTTTTTTACGAGCGTTTCATAGTATTGATTACCTAAATCACGGAGTAATACCATTTCTATGGCGCCACCGGTTTCTATTTTACTGCCAAACAAGCGGGCGGGAATGACTTTTGAGTCATTGAGAACCAACACATCCCCTGGATGTAAATAATCGATAAATTGGGTAAACATTTCATCGCGTATGTCACCCGTTGTGCGATCCAATACCAATAATCTTGAAGCGGTTCGGTCTTTAAGCGGATGTTGGGCAATTAAATGCTCTGGCAGATGATAATCAAAATCTTTCACATTCATTTAAACAAACCGCCTTGAAACGGTTTATTTAAATGTTTATACGCTTTTTCTGTTGCAACGCGTCCGCGTGGGGTGCGTTGAATAAAGCCTAGTTTAAGCAAAAACGGTTCATACACGTCTTCAATCGTTGTCACTTCTTCACTTATTGAGGACGCTAAACTTTCAACCCCAACAGGACCCCCGTTATAATTATCGATTAAGCCCCGTAAATAATCATAATCTTTTTGGTCTAACCCAAGCGGATCAATCCCCAACTTGTCAAGCGCAAGCTTGGTTATTTTTATACTGATAACCCCATCGTTTAACACATCGGCAAAATCACGAATGCGTCGAAACAAACGGTTGGTAATACGTGGCGTGCCTCGCGAACGCCGCGCGACTTCAACAATACTAGCTTTTTCAATTTCAGCGTCATAAATGCGCGCCGTGCGCGCACAAATTTTTTCTAAGGCGTCTTGGTCATAATATTCAAGCTTATGAACAACCCCAAACCGTTCTCGCAGTGGCGATGTTAAATCACCAAAACGTGTGGTTGCACCGATTAAAGTAAACGGCGGTAACTCCACACGAATCGAACGGCTGGTTTCATCTTTTCCAACAATTAAATCAATCGCAAAGTCTTCCATGGCGGGATAAAGAACCTCTTCAACCACCCGTGGCAAACGATGGATTTCATCAATAAACAAAATGTCTCCAGGTTCTAAGCCCGTTAATAACACCGCAAGATCGCCACTTTTTTCAATGCTTGGTCCACTTGATATTTTAATGTTTGCGCCGATTTCATTCGCGACAATATTGGCAAGTGTCGTCTTTCCTAATCCAGGCGGACCATAGAGCAATACATGGTCTAAACTTTCATGTCGATTTTTTGCCGCACGAATAAAAATGTCCATCATTTCTTTAACATGGTCTTGGCCTATATATTCATCAAGCGTTTGCGGTCTTAAACTCGGCGTTTCAACATCTTCATCGAGTTGATCAGCTGCAACAATACGTTCACTCATAACTTCACCTCTTATCGCGAGCGTTTAGACACTTCTTTTAAAAACGAAGTGCCGTTTTCAGGACGTTTCACATCAAAATTATCGGCAATGGTAGCCGCAACATCCGCAAATGTTTTGCGCATTTGAATCGGCCCAAAACCAACCTGTGGGCCCGTCATGAGCAACGGTACATACTCACGCGTATGGTCAGTGCCATGGTGGGTTGGGTCATTGCCATGATCTGCAGTCACCATCAATATATCGTTTTGTCTCAGTTCGTTGATTAATGTGTTAAGTTGTTTATCAAACTGTTCAAGGGCATTTTTATACCCTTCAGGGTCACGGCGATGGCCATACTTTGCATCAAAGTCTACTAAGTTTAAAAAGGCAAGGCCTGTAAAGTCTTGTTTGGCATAATTAATATAATTATTCATCCCTGTTTCGTTGTCAGGTTGTTTGATGGATTCGGTAATGCCTTCACCATCAAAAATATCATGAATTTTCCCAAATCCAACAACGTCATACCCCTCATCTTCTAACGCATTTAAAACCGTTGGTGCATACGGTTTAAGGGCATAATCTTTACGGTTTGCGGTGCGTTCAAACGCACCCTTTTTATCACCAATAAATGGCCTAGCAATAACGCGTCCAACTTTATACTTATCTTCTAACGTTAATTCACGAGCGATGGAACACGCCTTATAAAGCGTCTCAAGCCCAACTTTTTCTTCATGGGCAGAGATTTGTAAAACACTATCAGCACTGGTATAAACAATCAAATCGCCTGTTTTCAATTGGTGTTCACCGAGCTCATCTAAAATATCGGTCCCACTCGCAGCTTTATTACCGACAATTTTGCGCCCCGTTTTTTTCTCTAGCGTTTTAATGAGTGATTCAGGGAAGCCGTTTTCAGTGAAAGTTTGGAAAGGTTTGGTGACCCGTAATCCCATTAACTCCCAATGGCCTGTCATGGTGTCTTTCCCAACACTCATCTCAGCCATTTTCGTGTAATGTCCATTGACGTTATCACTTGGTTCAACCCCTTTGATCGTGGTCAAATGCCCAAGCCCAAGACGGTTCATAACGGGTAAATTCAGTCCTCCCGTTGCGTTTGCCGTATTGCCAATCGTATTGGCGCCTTCATCACCATAAAGGCCTGCATCTGGCATGGCACCAACCCCAACACTATCAATGACAATCAAAAAGATCCGTTTAAACATATGCTTCACTCCTTCTTCGCATGTGGATGATAAGCATCATACACATCGATTAATTGTTGGTTACTTATATGCGTATATCGCTCGGTTGTCGCAACATCACTATGCCCGAGCAACTCTTGGACAAAACGTAAATCCACACCGCGCTCTAAAAGGTGTGTCGCGAAACTATGGCGCAATGTATGCGGGCTAACGTCTTTATCAATGCCCGCTGCTTTGGCAATGTCTTTTAATACTTTGTAAAAACCAATCCGCGAAATAGGTGCCCCAAACCGGTTTAAAAAGACATGAGGTGTCGGCGCTTTTTGCAAGGCAAGCCTTCCCTTTTCTAAATACTTTTTTAAAGCGCGCGCCGCTGCATTCCCAATGGGGACAATGCGCTCTTTATTCCCTTTCCCATGCACATTGATAAACCCACTGTTAATGTGCAAAGCATCGGTTTTCAAGGCCAACAGTTCACTAATGCGCAACCCGCTACCATAAAGCAACTCAATCATGGCTTTATTGCGATAAGCAAGAGGGGTGTCACCTTCTGTCGCATCGAGCATTGCCTCAATATCGGTTAAATTCAAAACTTTAGGCAATGGTTTACGCGTTTTAGGTCTGCGGACGCCATTGACTATATTAGACGCAACCAACCGTTCATCAACCATAAATCCATGGAACTTTTTAATCGCACTCAACTTTCGACTTACTGTCGTTGCGGCACGATGCTTTTTGCGAAGCGTCATTAAATATTGCTTTAACACTTTTTCATCGATTAAGGAAGGTTCATGGATGCCTTTATTTTGTAAGTACGCAATGTATGCTTCTAAATCCGATATGTACGCTTGCATAGATGCAGCGCTTAATTGATGCGACGCTTTGAGTTCATATTCAAATTCTTTTAAAAGTTGTTTAAACATTATCCACCTCAAAAGATTTCGAAGACTAAGTTCCCAAGCAAACGTCCTCGGTTTGAAAGCATCAAGCGATTGTTTTCAAAGACTAAAAGCCCTTCAGTCATTTTTTGTTTAATCGCGGGATACGCTTTGAAAAGATTTGTATGGTATTTCTTATTAAGGGTTGGCACGTGCACCCCTTCATTTAAGCGTAACCCCATAATCATTGCATCGCGTATGCCTTCATGTTTTTCAGTGAAGGCACGGGGACTTTCGTTATTATCAATGGCGTTGATATAGCCTTCAATTGAGCGCGTATTACCATAACGCGTGTTACCCACTTTAGAATGCGCGCCCGCCCCAACGCCTATATAATCTTCATCTTGCCACACCAAAAGATTGTGCAGTGAGACGTGATCATCTTTTGCAAAATTGCTTATTTCATAGTGTTTATATGATGCTTCTGTTAATGTTTCAACAATCATTTCATACATTTGTGCAGCCGCGTCTTGATCGGTTGGATTCACACGACCACGTTGATAGTTATAGTATAACACTGTATGCGGTTCAAAAATCAACTCATACGTTGAAATATGACGCGGCGCAAGTTCAATCAATTGATGCAAATCCACTTTAAGATCCTCAAGGGTTTGACCCGGCAACGCAAAGATTAAATCCACCGCAATATTGTCAAGACCAACGGAACGTAAAATAGAAAACGCGCTTTTAACATCAGCGCTTTGATGACTGCGATTTAATGCCTTTAACTGTCTGCCATTAAAGGTTTGAACCCCAAGGGTAACCCGGTTAATGCCTAAAGTTTTAAACATCTCAGCTTTTTCAATGGTAATATCATTGGGATTACATTCAATCGCAACCTCTTTAGGATGCTTAGCTACCTTAATCGCGGTTTCAATAACTCGGCCCAATAATGCATGATCCAAACAACTCGGGGTGCCCCCACCAATATGTACGGTGTCAAACGTTTGTGCTTCAATTTTATTTAGTGCTTTAATCAAGGCATCAACATAACGACGCTTTTTATTCTCTCGCGCCATGGTTTTCACAAAATCACAATACGTACATATATGCGTGCAAAACGGTATGTGGATGTAGAGTCCTTGCATGATGAGCCTCTCCTCTTTCTCGTCAATTGTGTTGAAAAGACACGCAACGAGGCGTGTCAATCATCAAGCGATAGGACCGAAAGAAACGCCTCTTGTGGCACATCAACATTTCCAACGCTCTTCATACGGCGCTTTCCTTCTTTTTGTTTTTCTAGTAGTTTTTTCTTACGGCTAACATCGCCACCATAACATTTTGCCAAGACGTTTTTACGAAGCGCTCGCACAGTGCTACGGGCGATAATTTTATTACTGAGTGCGGCTTGAATCGGCACTTCAAACATGTGACGCGGAATCAAATCTTTGAGTTTTTCACAAATCGCTTTCCCGCGATGATACGCAAAGTCGCGATGGGCAATCACACTTAAGGCATCAACCGTTTCACCATTAATCAAAATATCCATTTTAACAAGCTTGCTTTCACGGTACCCATCAAATGTATAATCTAACGATGCGTATCCTTTTGAATGGGATTTCAGTTTATCAAAGAAATCATACACAATTTCAAGCAATGGAATATGATACACCACTTGAACCCGTGTTTCACCGATATAGTTCATGGTCTTAAACTCACCACGTTTTTGTTGGCACAGTTCCATGATGTTGCCGACATACTCTTTCGGCGTCATCAAGGTCGCCTCTACATAAGGCTCTTCAATGCTTTCAATGTCTTGGACTTCTGGCATGTTCACCGGGTTATCAACTTTGATCATGGTGCCATCATTTTTATGCACGTGATAAATGACCGATGGTGCCGTCGCGATTAACCCAATATCAAACTCACGGTCAATACGCGCTTGCATAATTTCCATATGCAGCATACCTAAAAAGCCACAACGAAACCCAAATCCTAAGGCTTGAGAATTTTCCGGTTCAAAAATTAAGCTCGCATCGTTAAGCTGCAGTTTTTCTAAAGCTTCACGCAAGTCAGGGTAATCATCAGAATCAATTGGAAATAGTCCACAAAACACCATAGGATTGAGTTTGCGGTATCCTGGAAGTGGCGCAGTTGCACTTGGGCTTTTGCGCGTAATCGTATCCCCAACGCGGACATCGGTCGCATTTTTGATTGACGCAACCAAGTACCCAACATCCCCTGGTCCTAAGTAATCGCGCGGTTCACGCTTTGGGGTTGTAACACCAATTTCATTGACTTCAAATGTTTTACCACTTGACATCATTTTAATGATATCGCCGTTTTGTAAGGTCCCCTCAACAATCCGTATCGATGGAATAATGCCACGATATGGATCATAAAATGAATCAAAAACAAGCGCTTGAAGCGGGGCGCTTGGGTCCCCTTTAGGCGCTGGAACTTTTTCAACAATTTGGTTCATAACTTCTTCGATGCCAAGCCCTTCTTTGGCGCTGATTAGTACCGCATCTTCAGTATCCAATCCAATAATATCTTCAATATCTTTTTTTACTTTATCAACATCTGCACTCGGCAAATCAATTTTATTGATGACAGGAATAATTTCTAAATCGTTATCCAAAGCCAAATACACATTCGCTAGCGTTTGCGCTTCAATACCTTGTGCAGCGTCAACGACCAAAAGTGCGCCTTCACACGCGGCTAAGCTACGTGACACTTCATACGTGAAATCGACATGACCCGGCGTATCAATTAAATGGAATATATAGGTTTCACCATCGGTATGTTCATGATGAATTTCAACGGCATTCAATTTAATGGTAATGCCACGTTCACGCTCAAGATCCATTGAATCAAGCAGCTGCTCGCGCATCTCTCGCGCGGTAATCGATTTTGTGTATTCTAAAATACGATCCGCTAACGTACTTTTCCCATGGTCAATATGGGCAATGATTGAGAAGTTACGGATTCGCTTTTGTCTACTTTCAATGGCTTTCATATTCATGCTTTTATTCATCGGCATAATTCCTTTCGAGCGCTCTAAATATTTTACAACAAATCCCTTCGTTTTTCAATTGATGGCGATAAAAAAAGACGCATAACCATATACGTCTTTTTTAGTCGTTCGCATTCTTGTAAGCCATGTTCTGTACCGTTTCCGGTGACAATCATTTATCTGCGGCGAACACCGCCTTCATTGAGGTTCATTTCCCTCGTTGAAGTGCCCCTACCATCGTTTGGGTTTCTGGCTTGTGGGGTTTACCCGTTCCACCCCGCAAGTTGCCTTGCGGGCTCGTCTCTGTGGCACTTTTAAAGATACTAACACCCTAGTGGGTGCGTTCTCAGCCGTCACCAATATTGGTGCGCAGCGTTATGGTTTCCGCTGCCACAATCACTACAAGCATCTCAGCTTGTGCCAGCATGGACTTTCCTAACCTATCAAATAGGCTCGATTGTCCAGAATGCGAAACATATTTACAGTTCTATTATACCAAATTTATGGGTTTCAAACAATCTTACTCTTTTGGCTTTTGGGTTGGTTTACGCGTCGGTTTTTGCTTTTTGTCAGTTGGCTTGTATTCTGGTTTTGGGAGAACCGCTTTGCGTGATAAATCAATGCGTCCCCGCTCATCAATACCAATAACCTTAACATCAATCATGTCGCCATACTTAACCACATCTTCAACTTTATTGATGCGCTCATGCGCAAGCTTTGAAATATGGCATAACCCATCGGTACCATTCCACAGTTCGACAAAGCATCCGAACTTTTCAATCCGAACCACTTTACCACGGTACACTTCACCGACTTTAGCAACCCGCACGATTTCTTCAATGCGTTTAACAGCCTTATCAATCGGTGGAATTTTTGTATGCATAATTGTGACGCGACCATCTTGTTCAATATCAATTTTTACATCGTCACAATCTTCAATGATTTGTGAGATTTGTTTACCACCTGGGCCAATCACATCACGAATCTTATCTGGATCGATGACCATAATTTTAACTTTCGGTGCATATTTAGATACTTCTTTGCGAGGCTCAGGAATCGCTTCAAGCATGTTATTTAAAATATGTATGCGTCCTTCACGCGCTTGGTTCAGCGCAATTTCAAGAATTTCTTTAGAAAGCCCGGCAATTTTAATATCCATTTGCAAGGCGGTAATACCATCTTTCGTACCCGCAACTTTAAAGTCCATATCACCAATATGGTCTTCAAGCCCTTGAATATCGCTTAAGACACGGTACGTATCACCTTCCATAATGAGTCCCATCGCAATCCCAGCAACTGGCGCTTGAAGCGGAACCCCTGCGGCCATTAAGCTCATACACCCTGCACAAATTGACGCTTGTGAGGTTGACCCATTGCTTTCCAAAATTTCCGAAACGATTCGCACGGTATACGGGAAGTCTTCTTCGTTCGGCAATACAGGATAAAGCGCACGTTCACCAAGTACCCCATGACCGATCTCGCGGCGACCTGGTGGCCCGTAGCGACGGTTCTCACCGACGCTGTATGGTGGGAAGTTATAATGAAGCATAAACCGTTTATAATCTTCTACACCAAGCCCATCGATGATTTGATGTTCCCCGAGTGCACCGAGGGTTGTAATCGATAGCGCCTGGGTTTGACCACGGGTAAACATCGCACTACCATGGGTCCGTTCAAACAAATCAATTTTCGATTCAAGTTCACGAATCTCTTCTAAACTGCGACCATCAGGACGCACTTTCTCTTCAACAATACGGCGGCGCACTTCATTTTTAACGATGTCATCCATCATCGATTTGGCTGCTTTTTTAATGTCTTCGAGTTCTTCATCACTTAAGTCTGCAAACTTTTTTTCAAGCCCTTCTTCAATCACCGTTTGAACCGCCGCAACCGCATCGCCGCGATCTTTGCGATCATTTAAGCGTGCCGCTTGCAATAAGTTCTCTTTAGCATGTGCCTTAACATAATCGAGTAAATCTGCATCATGTGTACTCTCAAACGGAGTTTTCTCTTGTCCAACTTCTGCCACAATCACTTCTTGAAACGCCACAAGTTTCTTAATCCATTCATGCCCAAACATCATCGCATCGAGCATGACATCTTCAGGCACTTGAAAGGCTGAGGCTTCAACCATGTTTATGGCATCTTTTGTGCCGGCAATAATTAAATCAATGTCTGATGATTCTAACTCCGCTTCACTTGGATTAAGCACAAATTCACCATCGATACGCCCAACCGTTACCCCAGCAATCGGCCCGTCAAATGGCATCGGACTTAAGGCAAGCGTTAGACTGCTTCCAAACATTGCCGTCATTGACGGTGAATGTTCAGTGTTGGCGCTTAACACGGTGTTAATAATCTGGATGTCGTTTTTGAATCCTTCTGGAAACAATGGACGCAAGGGGCGGTCGATTAACCGCGCGGTTAATGTTTCCTTCTCTGAAGGACGTCCTTCGCGTTTGAAGAAACCACCCGGGATTTTACCCGCAGCATACAGTTTCTCCGTGTACATGACCATCAAAGGGAAAAAGGGTAAATCAGACGGTTCATTAGACGCTTGAGTTACGCTTAAAACCGCTGTGTCTTCATAGCGTATGATGGCGGCGGCTGTCGCTTGTTTTGCCACTTCACCATATTCTACAACCAATTTTCTTCCATCGAGGTCGAGTGTGAATACCTTCGCTTCACGCATTTTTTATTCCTCTTCTCTTATCGTTTTTCTACAATTTTTCATGATACCATATTTTTGCCTATTTGTATAGTTTTTAACCATGTATAAATGTGTAAAACAAAGGAACCGTTCAACCGGTCCCTATTTTCGTAAAATCCCATGCCCACCATAAATGGGGCGGATATCGTTTATGGTAATGACTACGTCTTCTTGAAAGGCACGAATGACTTGAATGGTTTCTTCAGTGCGTCTTCTTGGTACATGCATGACCAACACTTCTTTACGGTCATCGCGTCCATACGCATCAAGTGCGGTTACCGCAAAGCCCATTGAGCGTAGTGCAATGGAAAGTTTTTTCCCATAAACCTTTTTTACGATGGCTTCAACTTTAACCGTTCCAAGTGCCATTTTATTTTCGACATAACTTCCTAAGTAGTTCCCTATCGCAAAGGCAAGTGAGTAAATAATGACTTTCCATGGGTCATTGGTAACATCAGTCAATACGGTTGCCGCTAAAACAACCCAAATGACCACTTCAAAAAACCCGATGATTGAGCCTTTCAGTTTTTCACCTTTGGTAATCAATACAATGCGTACCGTTGCCATGGCCACTTCGATGATTTTAACAAAAAATATAAAACTATAAATAACTAATGGATGAAATCGCTCAAGGATTTCAGCTAAATCTGGCATGTTACGTTGCCTCCGAAATAATCACGCCATCAATCATCACAAGATGCGTGCGTGTCATAATATTAAATAGATCGCCATCCCACAAAACAAGGTCAGCATCTTTCCCAACTTTTAACGACCCAACGCGGTCATCAATTTTATTCAACCGTGCGGCATCAATCGTTAACGCTTCTAAAGCCCGCTGTCTCGATAGCCCAGCCTTCACATACAGTGCCGCTTGCACTAAGGTATTGTCAAGGGTTACGACGGGATGGTCCGTCATAATCGCAAACGGAATCGAATGTTTTTCAAGGACCGCGGCGGTTTCAAACGTCCGATTAACCGTTTCATACTTTGTGCTCGCCCCGAGTGTCGGTCCTAAAATAAGTGGCACTTCACTTTGCTTCACCGTTTCAACAAGCAAATGCGATTCGGTACCATGGTCAATCGTTGCCTCAAGATTAAATTCTTTGGTAATGCGAATCGCGGTCATGATATCATCGCTACGATGCGCATGAATTTTAACCGGCATGCCTTCAAAGACGCGTTTTAAACTATGGAGTTTCATATCAAAGGCAGGCTTTCTTGCATCCGTCTGATTGGCTTCATAGCGATCAAGTGCTTCTTTATATTCTTTTGCGCGCATCAACCATTCACGTATTAAAGCCGCCGATGCCATCCGTGTTGATGGGCTTTTTTGTTGTTTTGAGTAGGTCCGCTTCGGATTTTCCCCAAGCGCCATCTTCATGCACACTTCTGGTTTAATAACCATTGCATCAACGGTATTCCCAACCGTTTTAATCGCCGTAAATGTTCCCCCAATTACATTGGCACTTCCAGGTCCACTCACAACGCTTGTGACACCACTTTTTGCGGCATACTTAAAGGAAATATCATGAGGATATAGCGCATCAATAGCGCGCAATTCAGGATACACAGGATTGGTAATTTCGTTGTGATCCATTCCTTCAAACTGGATGCCTTCTTCCATCACACCGATATGACAGTGCGGATCAACAAGCCCAGGCGTTAACACCATGCCTTTTGCGTCGATAATGTGCGCGTCTTTATATAAAGGATCTTCTAAGTCAATATCAACCCCGGCAATCAATCCATCTTGAATTGCCAGTGCACCCACAAAATCTCCCGCTGAATCCATCGTATGGATATGGGCATTTTTTATGACAATCATTGTGCATCCTCCTGTATTTTTTCGCGTTCTGATTCGTTTAAAGTAACCCGGTCATCATGACGTTCTTTTATATAAGACACCGTCGTTTTTATCATACCTGTAATAGGAATCGCCAAAATTAACCCAACAACTCCCAATAAATATCCAAAGAACACAAACGCACTTAATACAAGCAACGGATGGATTTTGGTTTCTTTCCCCATAATAAGCGGTTGTGCCACATTATTTTGAATCATTTGCCCAATAACATTGGCAATTAAAATTGCAACAGGCGCAAATTGTCCAAACAATAAATCGGGTTCGGTTAAGCTGTATAAAACCGGTAAAATAATCGCAATAAACGGCCCAACATATGGCACAATATCAAAGAACCCTAACATAAATCCAAATAAAACCGCGCGCTCTTTAAACCCTAAAATTAGCAACAGCGCCGTAAAAAACACCGCCATCACCAACATCGTTAAAAACCGACCGTTGAAATAACTTTCTACCACGCGGTGCGCGCGTTTAGCCAGTTCAATAACATGCGTGCGCCATTTCGGCGGGAACAATACGACAAAGCCTTCAAAAATACGTTTGCGATCATTTAAAATAAAAAACAAAAAGACCGGAACCAGCACGATGGTCAACACAACCGTCGTAACACTGCGTAAAATCGCAAACAAATCAAGCGTGATGCGTTCGGTATCGCCAATTTGGAACCATTCGGTAAACCAAACATAGGCTTGTTCAAACATCGTGCCTTCCCCAAAACGCGCTTCAAATATTTCTACAATCCTTGGCCAATCGTTTTCAACGAAGGCAACCCCTTGTTCATAAATGAGCACACCGGCAAAGCGACCAAAGAAAAAGAGTAAAACACCAATTCCAACAAAAACGATGACAGTGTTCATCAGTCGATACTTAAATCTAAGCCGTCTTTCAAGCAATTGAAAAACGGGTGCAACCAAATAACTAATAAATAAAGCAATCGAAAACGGCAATAAAATCGCTGTAAACGCCGTCATAAACAATCCTATGGCATTGCCAAACAACTCTCTAACAAGCAACATAACAATAAGCAATACGGCTATAATGCTTATATTGATGAGTAATGTAATGCGTTTATCTTTTGCGAACATGGCAATCTCCTTTAAGACAATCTAAGGTTCATTATAATGCATCCTTTTGAATATATAAAGCCTAAGCACGGAATTTAAGACAAAAAAACACGGCGCCATTACGCCGTGTGAAAAGCTTATCGTCTTAAACCGAGCTTTTTAATCAATGTTTGATAACGTTCAACATATTTTTTCGCAAGATATTTAAGCAAATTGCGACGATGTCCAACTTTTTTCATGAGGCCAAGCCGTGAATGGTAGTCGTGCTTGTGCGTTTTTAAGTGCGCGTTCAAATCCTTAATTTCTTTCGTAAGTATTGCGATTTGAACTTCTGGACTACCTGTATCGCCATCTTTCACGCGATACGCTTCAACAATTTCCTTTTTTTCTTCTTTTGTAAGTGCCATGGTTTCCTCCTTAATGGTTTTATGACCCCTAGATCTCAGTCTATCGCCGGAGTTGCGAATAGACCGTGACACAGGCGCGATTATGATTATAGCACGTTTTTATGAAAACGCAAGTTTCATCATTAGATTTTAAACAATTTTTTGGTTGCAATGGCATCGCGACCGATTTGCTTAATGAGCGCTTCTGGCGAATCAAATGCCATTTCATTGCGTAACCACTTTACAAAACGAATTTCAATGGTTTTACCATAAATATTTTGGTCAAAATCAAAGATATAACTTTCAACACTCAAGCGATTGGCTTTATTGAGCGTTGGATTAAACCCAATCGACGCCATGGATTCATGCCATATATCATCAACACGCGTCAAAGCTGCATAGACACCCGTTTTTGGCACCAAGTATTCTCCTGTATCAATATTAGCCGTTGGGTACCCAATTTTTTTGCCTTGCTTTTCACCGTGTATAACCTTGCCACGAATTGAATAATATTCGCCTAACATCGGTTTAAGGGTATCCACACGTCCTTCTAAAATCCGTTTACGAATTTGTGTGCTACCAATTTTTTCACCGTCATGAGTCATTTCTTCTACGACATAACTTTCAAATTGCCCATGTTCTTTTAAGGTTGAAACCGTCCCGTTTGCTTTATTCCCAAACCGAAAATCAAAACCACACACAATCACCTCGAAATGATTTAAGTACGTCTCAATAAACGCTTGCGGCGGTGTTGTCGCTTTTTGTTCGTCGAATGCAATCAAATAAAGGGTTTCGATATCGTGATTGCGGATACACTCAATTTTATGTTCAAGCGGTGTAATATACCGATAATCAACATCGAGCAATACACTCCTTGGATGAACATCAAACGTAATCACTGCCGTATGCAATCCACGCGCCTTTGCGATGGTTTTCATCGACTCTAATAATCGATGATGCGCACGATGGACACCGTCGAAAAAACCGATGGCCGCGATGGTCTTCGGTTTAATGGCGTTGCCGTTTAAACGAATAATTTCCATAA
Organism: Mollicutes bacterium; assembly: GCA_003559235.1. Taxonomy (GTDB): domain Bacteria; phylum Bacillota_I; class Bacilli_A; order Izemoplasmatales; family Izemoplasmataceae; genus PWME01. The sequence goes on from PWME01000082.1 coordinate 32,384, forward strand.
TTTCCCTCATTTATGTCAATACATTTTTTGCCGTATAATGGTTGCCATCTTTTTCATAAATCGCCAGCAATCGACCCGATTCATCAAGACATTTTACAATTGGGGCATTGAGCGGTAGTGATAAAGGACGACCGTTTTCTAAATACTGTCGCTTTTTTTTAGTGATTGTCACAGAAGGCAAGCTAGCGAGTGACGCATTCATAGAAATAAGCGGTAAGGCAGCATGCACACGTTCAAGGGGAACGGCTTGTTCAATCGTAAAATCCCCAGCCTTCAAGCGACGGATTACACTGGTGTGTGCCACTGTATTCACCATCGATGCTAAATCTTCTGCAAGTTTTCTTACATAAAGCCCTTTTGTCGCTTCAACCTCAAAGTCAGCTTCCACGGTGCCATCTGCTTTTTGTACAAAGGGGCTAATACGCGCAAAGCGTTTAATTGTGAGATCACGCGATGCCACATCAGGAATCGCTTCACCCTTTCGCGCATATTCATAAAGCTTTTTGCCTTGCACTTTAACGGCCGAATACGCTGGAGGTTTTTGCGCATAGTCAGATGGAAACTGTGCGATGGCTTGATCAATTTTTTCGTTTGATGGCACAGCTTTTTTCGCACTTATCGTGCCTGTATGATCGAGCGTATCAGTGCTCACACCAAACACAATACGAAAGCGATACATTTTATCGTCTTGATTCAAATAATTCAACAGCTTCGTCGCTTTATTGATAGCCAAAACAAGCACACCAGACGCCTCAACATCAAGCGTTCCACTATGCCCAACTTTTTTTGTGTTGAACACATGCCGAACCGTACGAACGCAATCATGCGAACTAATACGCAACGGCTTGTCGATAATGAGTATACCACTTTTCATCATAACCACCGCTCCTATTATACATCATTTAAACGGATTTTGAGACAAGAAAAAAGCCTATCGAGTAGGCTTTTTATCATTATGCAGTTTGGACCCAATTAATGAGGTCATCTTTGGTCATAAATCCAGCTTTTTGTGAGACGACTTCGCCTTCTTTGAGCACAAAGAGCGCTGGAATCCCTTGTACACCATATTTTTGGGCAAGGCCGATGTTTTCATCTACGTTGACTTTTACAACTTTTACATCTGGTAATTCGTCAGCGATTTGTTCTAAAAGTGGGCCGATCATCTTGCATGGTCCACACCAATCCGCATAAAAATCGAGAAGCACTCTTGGTTCATCCTTGACGATTTCATCAAGGTTCGAGTTGTCCGCATGGACGACTTTTGACATATTCATCCTCCTAAGATTGTTTTCACCCCTATTATACAAAGGGTTAAGAACAATTACAACCAAATTGCTTAATTGCCTTTATTTAAAATAGACAACGCTTACTCCTTTACCGCCTTCATTACCTTCACCGTCGCGATAACGTTCAATTAAAGGGTGTGATGCTAAGGTTTCATGAACCATTTTTCTAAGCGCTAATGTTCCAAATCCATGAATGATTGTGGTGAATGGGGTTGAGGCCATGGCACAGTCATCTAGGTGTTTTGCCAAAGCATCTTTGGCTTCTAAGACGCGCATACCACGTAAATCTAATGGTTTAGGGGTTGATTTCTTTGGACTTTGTGGGAGATGTTCTTGTTTTTTTACATCCGTTTTTTGCTTTTCTGCTAACTCAAGGGCATCATCTTTAAAAACACTGCTTAAGCTGCCCATTTTGACTTCCCACGAACCATCTTTACGTTTTTTGAGCAGCTCACCATAACGGTTAAACTTACGAATGTATACCGTATCACCCTTTTTAAGGGCCCGACTAGCCGTAGGTGTTTCACTATCCGATTCAATCCCAAGCTGGCGGATTTTATACTTCAACGACGCAAGTTCATGAGGTTTAACCGCTTTATCTTTTAATGATTCAAGTTCATGGATTAAACGGGATGCTTCTTCTTTCAGTTTAACCATGGCGCGTTGGTTTTCTTTGTTTAAGCGCTCTTTAATCGTTTCACGTTCTTTTTGCACGTGACGCCGATGTTTTTCTAAATCCTCACGTAAAGAAGCATTTTCTTCGATTAAGCGCTCATACTTTTGAATCATTGCATCAAGGCGTTTGCTTTCTTTGCGTAAATTTTCAATCAAACGGCTGATTTCGGTTTTATTTTCATGACTGTTTGCGGCGGCTGTGTCAATAATCGTTTCGTTTAAACCAAGGCGTTTTGCGATTAAAAACGCATGCGACTCACCCGGGGTTCTAAGCAACAAACGATACGTCGGTTGTAAGGATTTTTCATCAAAAGCAACGGATGCATTCACAATCGCTTCATCACTATAGGCAAAAGCTTTTAACTCAGGATAATGGGTTGTGGCCATAACCGTGACATCACGCTTCAATAAATACGATAAAATACTCATTGCCAAGGCGGCGCCTTCTTTAGGATCGGTCCCTACACCAAGTTCATCAAGCAATATAAGCGCACCCGCTTCTAAGTTATTAAGCATGTTCACGATATTTTTCATATGCGAAGAAAATGTAGAAAGCGATTGTTCAATCGATTGTTCATCACCAATATCCGCACGCACTTGACGGAAAACAGGCATTGTACTGCCTAATGAAACCGGCAACAAACACCCACTTTGCATAAGCAATGCACATAAACCAACCGTTTTTAACGTTACTGTTTTTCCACCTGTATTTGACCCTGTAACAAGCATTGCTTTAATGGCATCATCAAAAGTAATGGTATTGGCAACGACTTCTTGTGAAGGAATCAATGGATGACGCGCTTTTATAAGATGAATCGACGTTCCAATTTCTGGTTTGGTTGCTTCAATGGTATGCGCATAATGCGCTTTGGCAAAAAGGTGATCAAGGCTTTTTAGTACCGTTTGATTGGCTTCTAGACTGTCACTATCTTCTGCCACTGCACTGCTTAACATATAGAGCAACCGTTCAATTTCACGTTGTTCTTCGGTTTCAAGTTGCAGTTTTTTTGCGGTTAACGTGCGAACCCCATCGGGCTCAACATACGCGGTTTCACCGCTCGCCGAATAATCGACAACGGTTCCTTTAATGGTATTTTTTTCCGTCGCTTTAACGGGAATAACATAACGATCGCGGCGGAACGTCACCAACTGTTCACTAAGCCGTTTAGCGTATTTTCGCACCAAATCTTCTAACGTTGTTTTGATGCGCTTTTCAGTCACATCACGCTCACGACGAATCCGTTTTAATGTATCCGATGCACTGTCGACAATCTCGCCATGGTCATTGATAACGTGCGTTATTGCTTTGCGCAACGAATCGTGAACGCTTAACATCTCTGCATAGCTCTCAATCGCAATGGGTTGTTCAATCAACACAGACAACTTTTTCATATCGCGTTTAATCCGCTTAGTAGCATCCACTGTCGCCACAACATTCAGTAACTCACCTATGGATAAAACACCTTGAATACGGCAGCGTTTCAAGGTATCGAGGAGGTCATAAACACCACTAAAAGAAGGGGCTAAGCCTTCTTGCACATACATGAGCGCTTCAGACGTTTCTTCTAGCATTGAGGTGATGGTTGCTTCATTCGTCGAAGGCGCCATAGAAAAGACCGCATCCTTCCCAAACGTTGTTTCAGCAAATGCAGCAATTTTTTGACGTATTTTATCAAATTCTAAAATAGTTAGATCAAATGCCATGAAAACCCTCCTATCCGCATACCATTTTACACGATTTCGTGCTAAAATACAGTATAGGACGTGAAATTATGAACTTTGTGTGCACATTAAACCAAAAACAGATTGATGCCATGCTAGCCTTTTACGGGCCCTACGTCAAACTCGCCGACGCACAGCATATCATAGCGACCATTAAAACCGACCATGCAACCATCAGTATCTACAAATCTGGTAAAGTGATGTTTCAAGGTCGTGAAGCGGAGCGCGAGTTTTTGTATTGGGTGGATGTTTTTGCATTACCCGTTGACCAAGAAAGTCCAGAAGATGCGATTAAAGAAGACTTTTATACACCCTCCATTGGCAGTGATGAATCTGGGGTTGGCGATTACTTCGGACCGTTAACGGTATGCGCCGTTTATATAAGCAAACGCGATATGCCTCGCTTACGCACACTCAATATTCGTGACTCTAAAACCATCTCGGATGCAGAAATCGTAAAGATTGCACCACAACTTGCCAAAACATTTCAATATTCATTACTCGTGTTAGAAAACGCAAAGTACAACGCATTAACCGATAAAGGCTATAATGCCCATCAATTAAAAGCCTCAATGCATGCACAATGCCACAAACACCTCTTAGAAAAAATCCGCGAACAGCCAAAAATTATTGTGGATCAATTTTGTACGCGAGCGCATTACACCAAATACACCAAAAACATTCATGATGTCCCCCGCGTCGATAGATTTATAACCAAAGCCGAAACTTACTACGCAAGTGTCGCAGCCGCAAGCATTATCGCTCGCTACAGTTTCTTATCACACATGCAACGCTTATCAGATGCGATTGGTGAGCCGCTCAAAAAAGGCGCGTCTGAAGCCGTCACCGAACAAGCCGCAAAACTTTTAAAACGCAAAGGCTCACAAGCACTTAGAAACATTGCCAAAATTCACTTTGCGACAACCGACAAAGCCCGCAACTTGTTAAAAACACCCGAACCTTCCTGACGTTCGGGTGTTTTATTCATTAGGTTCACCTTTTAATGCGTCTTCAATCGCACGCAAATACGCAACACTCGACACCGTTGACCCTGCAACCACATCAACTTCATTAAGCTGTTCAGCGGCTTTTACATTCTCAAACAAATGGTAAGCCACTTCTTGCAGTCGAAGCGTATGATCTTCAACAATCACAATCTTTACGATTTCGCCATTCTCAACATGCACTTGCAGCGTTGAAGCCCAGCGATACCCATCGTAACTACCTTCATAAATCCCATCGTCTAAATCAACAAAAACAATCGGTTCAAGCCGTGTTGCGACAACTTGAGTTTGCCCGCGCATTAAATAAAGCGCTAAACCACCAAGCACAATGAGAATAACAGCCCCAAAAATCATCAAGGCCCCCACAATGCGCTTTGTGTTCTCATTCACAGCGTATCAACCGCTTCAATCAAACGTTTAATCGCTTGTTCATTGATTGTAGGTTCGCTAGCATCATCACGGTTTTTTTGAACCGCTCTAATAAGCCAACGTGTCAACGGTTTCATCCGCTCATAACGGAACTGCCCGCCAGTATGCAATACACGGGAGGCATGGTCTTGAATGTTTTTCGGCATAGAGATCTCAAGGACATCGTCTAAATTTTCTTCGGGCTCACCAGCACACACATACATAAGCAACGGTTTTTCAAGCAACCGTGATGCGTGGCGTTTCATAAAGCTGCGCATGTTTCGGTGCAATTTCCCAATATAAACACCCGCCCCTAAAACAAAGGCCTCCGCTTTCATGAGTTGTTCGTTTGTGCACGCTTTAACACTAACAACATCAAGCGACTGTTTACACGAATCTTTAAGACGCTTAGCGATGTCTTCGGTAACCCCGGTTTTCGTTGCATAAACCACTAATACATTCATCCTTGCCACCCCATTATCAAATTAATGTTTCTTTAAGTAAGGATTCTTTCTTGTAATAATGATACTATGATGCCCATTTTCTTCCTCTATTTTTGCATCATCAACAAGCGACCCAACAATTTCAAGTTCACTTTTTTGATCAAGGTCGCCAACCAATTGCCACCCATAGGTTTCTATTTCAATTTCACGCGCGCGGTTCAACTTCTCAAGCATCGTATTTTTGGTTTTTTCATCAAGTGTTTTAACCTTAACCCGAAATGTCGTTAAGGTTTTTTCTTTATCGGTTTCAATCGAAAACTGTTCATACCCATGCAACATCAAAAACATACTAAGCTCACGAATGATTTTTGTAATAAGTTTGACTTCAGGTGTACTCATACGCCTTCGGCCTCCTCACCATTATTTTTACGCAGCGCTTCAAAAATTGGGACCAGTATTGCGGCCACAAATCCTGCCGCAAAACCATTATTGTATAAATCAAAACCGCCTTGAAACTGCAAAGTAAGTGGCAATAACATCACGTGAATAAAGCCTGCAAAGATGCCTAAGAAAACCCCGAATCGTCCCGCGATCGGTGCAACCGCCGTCACGAATAAAACCGCAATCGCAATGCCAACACCAACATCACCATCATTTGTCATGTATAGGATACCATACCAAAACGCTGCACCAAGCATAACAGGCACTGCATTTTTCGGATGCTTCCCAAAAGCTCCAAATCCCATTACCGTTAAAATACCACCCATGACAGCCCCGCTAATATCAATATTTAAGGCCACCACAAACAAAGCAGAAATAATCCCCATCACACCGACATTAATCATCGCGATATCCATACCATGATCACGCACAAAATCACTTACAAGTCGCCCGGTGCTTTTAAGCAACTTCGGATACTTCTTTAATACCTGCGTATTGGCAATAAATCCCCACGCAATAAAAATCGCACTTAACACCAGCGTCAAAAAGAGTAATTCATTATGGAATGCTTCACTTGTTTCATCGGAGCGAAACGGTTCCAACTCAAAACCAAATACCATACCCAAAATCGCTGTATAAAGCATTGATAAAACACCCATCGCAAAGCCGATGTTGTATAAGTTATACCCTTTATGGAACCGAATGGTATGCGCACTAAACGCCGGTAAAATAAACCCCGTTAACATCCCAACCAAAATCCCCGCAGGAATTGAGGCGGCATAAGACCACCCCGTCCCAAAAATTAAAAAACTCACAATCGGGGAAATACCCGTTGAAAAGAGTACCACAATAATGAATGACTTGAACTCTAAGTTTTGCATCCTAGCGTACAAGTAAATACCAATGTAAATAGGAATCGTATTAAAAATGTTTTTCCCAAAAAACGAAAACCCAGCAATCGTTAATAGCCCTGCAAATATCGGGCCTGTCATCTTTAAACGGAGCACCTCTAGCATAACGATATTAATGAGCATAATCGACGCAACATTAAAAAGTGTTGCACCAAGCCCAGCAATATATAAGTAATCACTAATTAAAACGCCAGGACTTTGTAAAATTTCAAGATAACCTTCATAAATATTTTGTGGACTATCCAAGACAAACGCCATCGCAAACATTACAAATAATGCCGTAATAATCGCAATCCGTTTTTTAAGGTACGCAAAGATTTTATGCATGGTGCATGTCTCCCATCTAGTAGATTAAAGATTAAAGCAACGTGAAAACAACCGTTAGTATAACGATATAAACAATAAACAAAAAATTGGCATGTTGAAAGACCAACGTAAATTTACGCAACGCACGAACCGGTGCATAATCTTTACGAATGAAAACATAATACACACCAAACGCAAGGGCGAGGGTAATACCATAATCCAAGACTGCGCGAAGATTAAACGGGTTTATATGCGTCATATTAACCCCAAATAACCCTTCAAGAATCGGTCTATAAAAAATCCCAAGCAACAAACACCCAATCGCAAGCATCCCTAAACTAATGTTTTCTGGCCACTTACGCATCGGATAACTAACGGGTTTTTTCCCAAAAAACATCGTTGCCATTTTTACAAACAACGTCGCCGTCAATATATTAGACACAAACAAAACCCAATACTGCACTGTATCAAATCCATAAAAAATCGCCGATTTAGATATAAACCCATTGAGCATAGGCGCCCCTGTAATCGCAAGCATACCAATAATCATAAAAATACTCATCACTGGCAACGCCTTAAATACCCCATGTAACTGATCAACATTTTTCGTTTGGTAAACCTTAATAATGACCCCGGCACTCAAAAACAATAACGCTTTAAAAAGCGCATGGTTGAAAATATGATAAACCCCACCGGTAAAAACCAGTGCATTACTACTGCTTAACCCGATGATAATCAACCCAACTTGTGAAACCGTAGAATACGCAAGCATTTGTTTAAGGTCGCGTTGACTAATCGCAAAAATGATACCAACAAACGCGGTCACAACCCCAATCACAAAGAAAAACGAATCGATATGAAACGATGCATCTTCAAACATAGTGGTGATGCGAATAAACAAATAGACGCCACCCTTAACAATCAATCCACTAAGCAGCGCACTAATCGGTGACTTCGCCGCACCGTGCGCTTTTGGTAACCATGTAAAGACAGGAAATAGTGCTGCTTTAACACTAATACCTGCCATCATTAACGTAAACGCAAACCGTACCGCACGTTCATCTTGTAAACCACCAACACCATCTTGGATGACATCGATGTTAATCGTTCCAAACGTATTGTATAAAAAGATAATCCCAATTAAAAACAACAATACACCGCTTGTATTTAAAAGCAAATAATACAGTCCGGCACGAAACGATTTGCCGGTTTTATTGTATGCGATTAAAATCGTCACAATAATCGTCGTTAATTCCACAAACACAAACATATTAAACAAGTCATTGGTTTGGATAATGCCGAAAAATACACCTTGTAAAAACGTTAAATAAAACAACAAATTATAATCCGTTTTACGGGCATCAAACAAATAAATGAGCACTGCCCACCACACAAACAATGTCAAAAAGATAAATGCCATCGCAAGCGCATCAACGCGCAAACTAATCGCAATTTCTCTTCGCCAGCCGCCAAGTTCAATCACCGGTGCGCTAAATCCACTGCCCTCAAAATGCACAAAAAAGTATGCTATTGCGGCAACACTTAACACAGCTTGGGTCACAAAAACGAGCTTATTCACCCGCTGCGACTTAAATAAGTAAATAACCAATCCCGTCAAGATTGGTGCGACAATAAGTAAAATCGGAATAAAAATCATATGAGACACCTTCTTAGCCGCAAATTCATCATGTCAATAATACACGATTAATCCTTGAAGCACAAGCACCCTATTCAGCATCTACTGCATAAATATGAACATAAACCGTTTGCTTAACATCATTCATCTCAACGGTGAAAGGATAATCTTCCCATGAAGATGATGGGCTATTAAAATCTACATCAGACGTATCAAGACTGACTTTTCCGCACGCACTTAAATCTAAGTCATGATACGCACAAAAGCTTGATTTGAAAGCAGATTCAAACGATATGTGATTGTTCTCACCTTGATCAATATGCCGCAAATCCATCGGCACATCTGCATCAAACGGTTTCACACGGTCATCCCCTTTTGGCACAACAGACAATGTCATAACCTCACTCAAACTTCCTGGAGGATTGGCATAATATTGCTTATTGGTCTCTTGATTGCGTAGCGCAGCACTAAAACGCACACGCACCTCACCAATCTCACCGGTGAAATCATCGAGAAACGTGATGACTGGTTGCATCGTATTAAGCGCATCATCACCATATATATACGCATAAAAAGCATCAAGCTCTCTAAGTAAATCCGCTTCATCAAACCCTATTTCACGGTATTCTATGCTTGAAGGAAATAGTGGGGTTTGCGGAATGCGCACAAAATACACATAAGCAGGCAACCGTTCAACGGTTAATGGCCCTTCAAAAAACATCTCAAAGTGTGTCATGGTTAACCCCTCACGATAAAAAAGATGAAAGGATTCATCATCACAATAGGCAACAAACGCCCCAATCGGCGTTTCCTCTAATAACGCGCGTTCATCACACGTCGCAAACATTTGATCATACACACGCCATTCATCAATCGTTTCAGCGCGGTAATATAAGGACCCATCGAAAATTTTCAACGTCCCAACCATAAAAAGGACACCCGCAACAACGACTAAAAGCGCGGCCAAAACACCACCGATAATCGGATACTTTTTCCAGTTTATTTTTTGCGATGCGCGGCGCTTCTTTTTTGAAAGGTATCGTTTGCGCGATTTCGCCACGGCAATTCCCCCTTCATATGTCGCATTTCAAAACGGAACATCGCAAGCAATGACCCAGCGAAAATTAAATACAGTGTCCCAACGAATTGATCAAACAACCCAAATATGAAAAACACAACAAACGGTATACCATATTTTACGATAATAACATGAATTGATTCAAGCCCTTTTATCGATAGGATACTCATAACAATCGATAGGATGAATAACCCAGCAATAACGACATGTGCCATAGTACTAGACAAACCAATAAAATTGACCACAAACCCAAAGCCATAAAAGAAGGCCAAAAGCATAACTTGTAAAGGTTGAATCACATAAAAACGGCGCGTTTTTTTATACGGTGTAATGCCACCTTGTTTTACCATGCGTCGTTCTAACCAAAACCAAAATGCTTGTGAAATGCCAAAAAGAATCGCAAATGATCCTATGAGGAGTGTAGCCCCTTGATCGGCACCGATAAGCATAGCAATCAATAAAAAAGCAACAAATAAAAAAATCAACGCCCCAAAGCAATATTTAATGAGTTGCAGTTCGAAACTATCTAACCACGCAAACTGTACGGTCGCAATGCCAAGCCAAACCAATCCCAAAAAGAAAAACAATCCGAATAAATACGGGGAGTAAAAGATCAAGCCAACCATCAATCCAAGCAAGAAAAACTGGAGTGCTGGTGCTACCAATGTCAGCCGTTTTATCATCATGATTTATTCCTCCAAAGAAATTGTCACACCCATTGTATCATGCTTTAAAGCCAGCAAGGCATCGAAGATAAAAACATCCCAAAAAACCCACACAATGTTATATTACAAATTATTTTTTCGTAATACAAATTATTGACAAAAGAACATAATCCCTTTATACTGTTTTTAGTGCAGAAACGCGTGAGCATCATGACATACATGTGGAAGATTTGTCATGATGCTTTGTTAATTTTACACAAAAAGGAGAATGGTCGATGACGACGCAATCTATTTTAAAAAAGTTTCCCAAACAAGAAGACTATTTAATTGAGATTTTGCTTGCTTTACAAGCCAAACAAGCAACACAATCATTGTCTGAATCGGTTTTACAAGAAGTCGCAACCTACTTAAACATCCCAGAAAGTAGGGTATCTAGCGTTATGTCATTTTATACCATGCTTTCAACCAAACCGCGTGGACACTATATCATCCAAATTTGTGAAGATGTTCCTTGCATGGTAGAAGATACCTTCAGTGTGCATGACGTTTTGCAAAAAGTCCTTGGCATTACATTTGATGAAACGACAGAGGATAAAATGTTCACCATTGAACACAGTAGCTGCTTAGGCCATTGCGAACAAGCCCCTGTCATGCGCATTAACGAAAAAACCTACACGAATTTAACCCCAAACAAAATAAAAGCCATTATTGCCGAATATAGGGGGAAATCGTCGTGATAGAAAAAAAACTTTTAACCAAACGCTTTGATCACGTTGACCCCCTCTCAATCGATAGCGCCATAAACCTTGGTGCTTATGAAACGTTTAAACACGCTATAAAAGAAGAACGGATTGACGTAATTCAAGCAATCGAAGACTCAAGAATTCGTGGTCGTGGTGGCGCTGGTTTTCCTGCGGCTGTAAAAATGATGGCACTCGCAAAAGAAACGTCTCACCCAAAATATATTGTCTGCAACGCTGATGAAGGTGAACCCGGTAACTTTAAAGATCGCTATTTAATGGAAAAAGATCCCCATCAAATCCTTGAAGGCATACTCATTGCGGCCTATGCAACAGGGGCCACAAAAGGCTATATTTATGTCCGTGGGGAATATACAAAAGCCATGAATATTTTAAGACATGCGATCAAAGAAGCGACTGAAAAAGGGTTATTGGGTCAATCCATTGTCAATACATCCATGGATTTTTCCATTGAGGTCCGCTCCGGTGCAGGCTCCTATGTTTGCGGGGAAGAATTCGCATTGCTTGAATCGCTTGAAGGTAAAGCGGGAAGAACACGGGTTAAACCACCGTTCCCGACGTCTAAAGGATTATTCGACAAACCAACCCTCATCAATAATGTTGAAACCTTTGCGGCATTTCCACACATTATCAAGATGGGTGGAAAAGCGTACGCTAAAATTGGCACCACTTCTTCTACAGGCACCAAACTTATTTCTCTTTCAGGCAATG
>PWME01000251.1 GCA_003559235.1 Mollicutes bacterium
ACACAAAAGCCGTTGTTGAACGTTTTGGCGCTTATGAAAAAACACTTGAAAGTGGTATGCACTTTTTGTTGCCAATCGCAGATAAAATCCGTAGCCGGGTGAGTACGAAAGCGCAACCCTATGCTGTTCGATCACATATTGTTGAGTTGAACGGTGTTCCTTTATTTAAAATTGGCGTGACGATGGCAGTAAAAATCACCGATCCACGTGCCTATACCTATGAATTGAAAGATGGAGAAAAACATCTTAGAAAGATATTTGAAGCACAGTGTACACGCATCGTTCGTCATGCTGATGACCATAATGCACTTGATGAGGAGACTTTTAAAGCGTCATTAAAACAAGCGCTTATGCACGAAGAAAAATTGCCAGGGCTTCGCATCGACCAGGTTGATATCGATGCGCTAGAGATGCTTTAATGAGTCGCGCTACGATGGTGATTGGACTCACAGGTGGCATTGCAAGTGGTAAAAGTACGGTTGCAAAAATGTTTGAAGCGTATGATGTATTAGTGCTTTATGCGGATATCATTGCGAAAGCAGAGTTGCAAAAGGGCACACGGGTTCATCAACAAGTCGCAGAGGCATTTCCTGATACCGTTGATGCATCGGGTAATATCGATAAAAATGCTTTAGCACGCCACATTTTTGATGATAAACACAAGCGTGAAACGTTAAACGCTATTGTACACCCCGCTGTTAGAAAAGTTATTGAACGACACATCCGGTTGCTTAATGAACAAGGAGAACCTATGGTGGTCCTTGAAGTTCCGCTACTATTTGAAAGTGGTTTTGATGCGCTTTGTGATCATACTGTTGTTGTTTATGCCGATGCTATTAGTCGTAAAAAACGCTTAATGGTACGTGATGGTATTGATGAAACATACGCAAAGAAAAAAATGGCCGCACAGATGTCATTAGAAGAAAAAATGGCTCGCGCTGATACCGTGATTGATAACTCTGGCCCTCAGGCTAATACACGACGGGCATTTGATCAATTTATGCAAAAAATACGTCATCAAAAATCATAAATATATTGTGAAAGGAGTGCGCGCGTTGAACGAACATCAGCCATTTAAAGTGTTTGCGACGAAACATATTGATATTGATCATCGCAACATTATAAGCTTATTGTACGCGCCTTTGATTGGTGCTGATTCTGTTACGCTTTATTTTGCGTTGTATGCGCTCATTGACCGCTCACAGTTGCGTACTCCAGCCTATCCAGTTAGCTTTTTGTTAGATTTACTTGATGTGAGCGAACGCCGCTTACTCGATGCTAGAAAGCGTTTGGAGGCAACAGGTTTGCTTGAAACACACCGTAGTGACGATGATTTTGTGTTTGAACTCATCGCACCAATGAGTGCAGAGCGTTTTATTAAAGATTCTCCTTTAGCACCGTATTTGTTAAGGCACTTAGGAGAAAAACGTTTTAATGAAGTCATAGATTTATTTAAAATTCGTCGTGTTAACTTAGGGGCTTATGAAAACATAAGCGTTGCCTTTAGCGACATGTTTGAACCTGTGCAGGTGAAGGTGCATTCACGCGCAAGCCACTTAGAAGGCAAAGTTTCAAGGCTCCGTATCGACACTAAATTCAATACCGATGTGCTATTTGATATGTTGCCAGAGCACTTGATTCATTCAGAAATGAAAACAACGCGCGCAAAAGAACGCTTTCGTGAGCTCGCGTATTTATATGACTTAGAAGAAACTGATATGAAAGATGCGATTGTGAAATCGTTCGACACAAATGGTCGGATGGATTTTGAAACCTTATCCAAACAATGTCGCACACTTTACCAAGCGTCGCCGAAACGTGCCCACCACAAATCTTCTTATAGTGGCGATGTGCATTACATGAAAAATACGCATCCGAAAAAGTTGTTAGAAGATTTAACAGGTTCGCATATACCCAGTGCAGACATGAAAGTATTAGAACGCTTACTCGGTGAAACCGACTTAAGCAATGAAGTGCTCAATGTATTAATTGCTTTTGTGGTGAAAGAACTTGATGGGCGGGTACCACATTTTAATTATTTTGATAAAATTATTGCGCAGTGGAAGCGTCTTGATATAGACACCGCTGAAAAAGCTATGGATCACGTGAAAAAACAAAAACACCAAAAAAACGCACCAAAACACGCAACCAAACGCTCGCGACGATACATCCCTAAGGATGTTGAAATCGACTGGCTTGATGATTACATTCAATCGCTCGAGGAGGACGAATCATGAAAAAAGCCCCCTTTACAAGACATCCTGACCTCGTTGATGAGTTAACGGAATCGTTGTCTAGTGATCCTATGTTAGAGAAATTTTTCATTAAACATGATATTCCTAATAAAGTCATCGTCGATCACTTAAACGATTTAATCACATTTAAAAAAGAATATCCGCTTTGTGAATCGTGTCCTGGCTTACATGCGTGTAAGCAAGAAACATACGGTCATCAACCAGCACTAAACTATCACCATGGCCGCATCACATTAACGTATCATCCTTGCGATTATTTGCGGCATGCTCAGGCTCGCTCGCAGCGACGTGATAAAGTTGATGCACTTTATATGCCAAAAATGATTCGCCAAGCCACTTTATCAGATTTTAGGCTTAATACCGAACCACGTCGAGAATTATTTCGTAAAATGTCTGCCATTCAAAGCAAAATGCGTATTGAAAAATCTATGGAAAAGCAAAGTGAAGAACCAATTAAAGGATTATACATTCATGGCAGTTATCAAAAAGGAAAGACGTATGCATTAAGTGCCCTTGCCAATGCGATTGTAGAAAACTTTGATAAGACAGTGCTTATTGCATATTATCCTGATTTAGTGCGTGAGATTAAAGCCTCTATTCAAAAAGGTAAGGTTGAAGAGATGGTTGATACGTTGAAAAATGTTGATGTTCTTATGCTAGATGATATCGGGGCGGAATCCTTTTCACCGTGGGTGCGTGATGAAGTGTTAGGACCAGTTTTACAGCATCGATTACTCGATAACATGCCAACGTTTTTTAGTTCGAATTTAAAGGTAAGTGAACTTGGAAAAGTGATGACTGATTCAGAGTTGCCGATTGAAACTTCAAAGGCATATCGTATTGTTGCAAGGATAAAAGCATTAACTGAAGAATTTAAGCTGCACTAATCCATCCCGGGGGTTACTGCGATGAAGAAACGATTTAGACATACGTTTACTTTTTGGTTGTTACGACCGTTTATTCGCATGTTTTTGTGGATGAAGTATCGCGTGAAACCCACGCGATTTAAAAAGAAGGCACATTTTGATGGGCCTTCTTTAATTGTTGCAAATCATGCGTTAGAACTTGATCCTTTTATTATTGCTACGAGTTTTAAAGAGCCGATCTACTATGTTGCATCGGATATGATTTTTTCGATTCCGTTTTGGTCTTTTTGGATACGCTACCTTGTGTCACCTATTCCCAAAACAAAGTACCGTTCTGACTATGAAACCATTAGAGATATCAAACGTATCGTCAAAAGTGGTGGCAGTGTATGTGTCTTCCCTGAAGGCAATTCAACATGGCACGGTAAAACGATGCCTATGCATCCATCGATTGCCAAATTGGCGAAGCTTTTGAGAATTCCTGTCATCATTTACCGCATTGAAAATGGCTATTTAACAAAACCACGGTGGGGTGCAACGGTTCGAAGAGGTGCCATGCGTGCTTATGTACATGATGTTTGGTCTGTTGATAAGGTGCAGTCGATGTCTGTTACAACGCTTCATGAAAAACTAACGGAAGCATTGGATGTTGACATAAGAAAGACGATCATAAAACCCCATTATTCAAAACGGTCTGCTGAAGATATAGAAAGTGCCTATTTTTGGTGTCCTTCATGTCATTCATTTGCAACAATTTACAGTGAAGGCGAACAGGTTCGCTGTAAAACGTGTAAACTTGAAGCGCGGTATTTATCCGATGGTTCGATTACCGCGAATGATGATGCGATGCCAAATGACACGGGTTCATGGTATGAACAGCAAAAAGCTGCCTTAAAACA
>PWME01000098.1 GCA_003559235.1 Mollicutes bacterium
CCGCTGCCACAACGTTAGATTTTTCATCTATAATTCCCCATCCAACTGAAGTAATGCCAATGTCTAGCCCTAGCGAATAATTATTATGTTTCACAATCCTTCCTCCCTTGTAATTCAACTTTTTTATGCTTTGAGTATACATTAGTTTATTATACTTTTCAATACGTGCCGATTAGGTTATCTATTAACCCAAGTAAATTGATGTAAGTAAATTGAAGATAAAATGTTATATTTGGTATGAAAATTTAGTGTATAAAAAAGTCGCGTCAATCGGCGCGACAAGCGTTAACGTTTTGACAAACGGTAAGAAAGCAGTGGCAATGCGGTCATTAAGGCAAAGAATATAACCCCGCCAACAAACACCGCAAATATATCGCCAAAATCATCAATTGGCCAAGCCCCGATAATAACCATGAGTGCTGAAAAAATAACACTTGCAAGCAATGACCTTACTAATAACCGTTTGATTGAAAAGGTGCCTTCTTTTTCATAGTCTTGATGCATCGATTTTGCGAAAGTGAGTCGCAGTACAAGATACAGTGATGTAATCAGAAATAGTGCTGTTAAATCCCATACATAAGCAAGATTATCACCAAGTAAAAACATCCTTACAATAAGCAATGTTAGCGTCCCAAAAAATAGGATGTAAAATGCTTCAACGAAAATGGTGTTTTCTGTATTTTTCGATGGCTGTTTCAAAAAATCACCCTTTCTTCATAATCGGTGTCATTGTAACAAACACGTTATTTATGTCAAGTCGAAAGAAAAACAAGCGAGAAATCCCGCTTGTTATTCAACAAACTCAATGACTGCCATTTCGGTGCTGTCACCGCGGCGGGGTCCGAGTTTCATAATACGTGTGTAGCCACCAGAGCGGTCTTTAAAACGCACGGCAATGTCTTCAAACAATTTCTGTACAGCGTTTTTTCCGTCTTCACCTTCGATGAAGCGTACAGTTTCAGCCGCACGACGTCTTGAAGCTAACGTGTTTTCTTTACCAAGCGTTACCATCTTATCAATAAGACGACTAAGCTCTTTGGCTTTGGTTTCTGTTGTTTCAATGCGTTCGTGAATAATGAGTTGCGTCACTAAATCACGTAATAGCGCTTTACGTTGATCGCTTCTACGATTCAATTTGCGATATGTAGGCATGTGAGGTCCTCCTCTTAGTTTCTCGAAAGCGAGAGCTCGAGATCTTCAAGTTTCTGTTTAACTTCCTTAAGCGACTTTTTCCCGAGGTTTCGCACTTTCATCATGTCTTCTTCGGTTTTTTCAGTCAACTCTTGGACGGTATGAATGCCTGCGCGTTTTAAACAGTTATAACTACGCACAGACAAATCGAGGTCTTCAATCGCCATTTCGAGAATCTTCGAATCTTGTTCGGATTCGCGTTCGACGATAAATTCTTCCTCTGGCGCTTTTTCAGACAGCTCAACAACGACTTCAAGATGATCCATTAAAATCTTTGCGGCAGTCCCGAGCGCTTCTTTAGGAGCCATGCCACCATTGGTTTCAATTTCAACGGTTAATTTATCCAAATCTGGATTGTCATCGACGCGCATTTTTTCAATGTCGTAGCGGACCCGTTGAACCGGCGTATAAATACTGTCTATCGGAATAACACCGACATGACGGTTATACGCTTTGTTTTTTTCAGCGCTGACAAATCCGATGCCTCTACGGGCGGTCATCGTCATGTGAAAATGGCCTTCTGAAACGGTGGCAATGTGTTGGTCTTCATTCACAATCGTCACATCTGCATCGTGTTTAATATCTTTTGCGGTAATGGTGTGTGGACCGTGAACATCAATTTCTAATGTTTTTTCTACGTTAGGGTCGTCGCTATCAATCGTTAAAACAATATCTTTAAGATTTAATACAATTGTGGTGACGTCTTCTACAACCCCTTCAACTGCCGAAAATTCGTGTTGAACCCCTTCGATTTGGCAGTTGACAATGGCTGTCCCTGGTAAGCTCGATAACATGATGCGTCGCAGTGCATTCCCTAAGGTAATGCCATAACCGCGTTCCAAGGGACTAATCTCGAATGACCCGTGAAAATCATTGGTATCGATTACTTTCGTGTTCGGTTTTTCAAACTTCAACTCTTTCAAATGAACAACCTCCCTTGATTGTTTTCACTAACCACGTGGGCGTTTTGGCGGGCGGCATCCGTTGTGTGGTACAGGGGTTACGTCACGGATGGCAGTAATTTCTAATCCCGCAGTTTGAAGTGAGCGGATGGCCGCTTCACGTCCTGGCCCAGGGCCTTTAACAGACACTTCGACGCGTTGAACACCGTGTTCCATCGCAGCTTTCGCGCATGCTTCGCTAGCAATTTGCGCAGCGTATGGCGTAGACTTACGGCTTCCTTTAAAACCGAGCGCTCCTGCGCTTGTCCACGCGATGGCGTTCCCTGAAGGGTCGGCGATGGTGATGATGGTGTTATTGAAGGTTGAGTGGATATGTGCGACACCAGATGGAATATTTTTTCTCACCCGGCGTTTACGTGTGGTTTTGCGTGCCATAGTTAATCCTCCTATTTCTTCTTGTTCGCGACAGTTCTAGCCGGCCCTTTACGGGTACGAGCGTTATTGCGCGTATTTTGGCCACGTGTGGGGAGACCCCTACGATGGCGCATGCCGCGGTAGCTACCAATTTCTTGGAGCCGTTTAATATTCATTGATACTTCGCGACGTAAGTCTCCTTCAGTTTTCCAGTTGGAAACTTCTTCGCGAATGCGAACGAGTTCGTCATCCGTCAAATCTTTTACACGCTTGTCGCGTGAAACGTTTGACGCATCAACGATTTTTTGCGATGTGGTTTTCCCGATACCAAAAATGTATGTCAGTGCAATTACTATGCGTTTGTCTCTGGGAACATCTACACCTGAGATTCGTGCCATATGAGCACCTCCTAATTAACCTTGTCTTTGTTTGTGTTTCGGATTGTCGCAAATGACCATTACTTTACCTTTGCGTTTGATCACTTTGCATTTATCACATATTTTTTTAACGGATGGTCTAACTTTCATGGTTCATTTTCCTCCTTTGACGCTTACGTTATTTATGTCGATACGTGATGCGCCCACGTGTTAAGTCGTACGGAGAAAGTTCCACCGTAACGCGGTCACCAGGTAAGATGCGTATGTAGTACATACGGATTTTACCTGAAACGTGTGCGCGAATTTTGTGGCCGTTTTCCAACTCTACTAAAAATTGTGTGTTGGGAAGCGCTTCGACAATTTTGCCTTCCATTTCAAGTTTGTCTTGTTTCGCCATGTATTTTCCTCCTTTTAAAGCGCAGTAAGCAATTCGCATTCATCATCAGTAATCAATATTGTATGCTCATAATGCGCGCTTTTTTTGCCATCAACGGTTACAGCTGTCCAGTTATCTTTGAGCACGCGAACGGATTTCGTTCCTGTATTAACCATCGGTTCAATCGCAAATGTCATGCCTTTTTTGAGCAGTGCACCTTTTCCCGGAAGTCCATAATTCGGTATTTGCGGGTCTTCGTGTAACGATTTTCCGATGCCGTGTCCCACAAATTCGCGTACCACCGAAAACCCTTTGGATTCAGCGTGTGTTTGGATGGCGTGGGAAATGTCGCTTAAGTGGTTTTTTGCTTTTGCTTGCTTTAATCCTTCGTAAAGCGCAGCTTCTGTGGCTTCTAGTAGTGCACGGGTTACCTCGTCGATGTCACCCACAGGATACGTCCATGCTGAGTCGCCGTGATATCCTTTATAGTTTGCGCCAATATCAACTTTGACAATATCGCCGTTTTTAAGCAACCGTTTTTTTGAAGGGATACCATGTACAACTTCTTCATTGACAGAAGTGCACGCACTTCCTGGGAAGCCGTTATACCCTTTGAATGACGGGGTTGCCCCATGTTCACGAATGAGGGTTTCAACAACGTGATCAATATCGGCGGTTGAAATGCCCGGAGCAACCATCGCTTTGACGGCTGCGTGGGCTTTAGCGACAATTTTACCGGC
Source organism: Mollicutes bacterium (assembly GCA_003559235.1). Taxonomy (GTDB): domain Bacteria; phylum Bacillota_I; class Bacilli_A; order Izemoplasmatales; family Izemoplasmataceae; genus PWME01. The sequence continues at coordinate 4,001 of PWME01000098.1, forward strand.
TTCACGCATTAAAGCGATTTCTCGCTCGGATTTAATGGAAATCATATGACATCCTCAAGCGCTTTTTTGATGGCCGCATACACTTCATCAAATGATTGATCGCCATTAACGCTACGAAAGATGCCGCGTGAATCATAGTAATCAATAAGTGGTTTCGTTTTCGACTCATAAATTTCTAAACGATTGAGCACCGATTCTAATTGGTCGTCAGGGCGTTGATGCAGTGTGCCACCGCACTTATCACAAACACCTTCAACTTTTGGTGGTTTGAATGATAAGTGATACGTTTGTCCACATTGCTTGCACACGCGTCTACCGACCATTCGCTCTAAAATAACTTGTTTGTCGACAACGATTTTTATTACCGCATCAAGCGAGGAATTCATGTCGCTCAACATTTGATCGAGCGCTTTGGCCTGGGCGACGGTTCTTGGATACCCATCGAGGAGAAAACGGCTTTCAGCGTCTTTTTTGGACAAACGTTTACGGACGATTTCATTGGTTATATCATCGTCGACGAGTTCGCCCTTATTAATGTATTTCATGGCCTCGATACCGAGTTTTTCATTGTTTTTATAAGCTTCTCTAAACATCTCTCCAGTTGAAATGCTTGTCAGTCCAAATTCTTTAACGAGTCGTTCTGACTGAGAACCTTTACCGGCACCTGGTGGTCCTGTAAGCAAGATTTTCAAGCTAACACCCCTACTTCATGAATCCAGTGTAGCTCTTACCTTGCACATCGGTTTTAATTTGTTTTGTGGTCTCAATGGCGACACCAACAACGATTAGTAGCGATGTACCACCAATTTGGACGTAGCCCGGCAATCCGAAGAAGATGGTTGCGATAATCGGCAACACGGCAACGAAAACCAGGTACAAAGCACCGATGACAGTAATTTTAAAGAGCAACTTGGAAATGTAGTTTTCGGTTTCTCTTCCCGGTCTAATTCCGGGGACATATGCATTTTGCTTTTGTAAGTTTTTGGCCATTTTTTCCGGATTGATCTGGACAAATGAATAAAAGAATGTGAAAACAAGAATGAGCACAACATAGACAGTAAACCCAAGTGGACGTTCGTAATTGAACATTTCATTGAGCCATAAACCGAATGTTGATTCTTGAATTTGGGGTATAAAATTCAGTACGGTTTGCGGTAAGCTTAGTAATGTTACAGCAAAGATGACTGGAATAACCCCTGCTGAGTTAATTTTCAACGGAATGCTGGAATCTTGTTTTCCTTTAAAACGGCTTGAACCTGGGCGGTTGGAATACTGCACAGGTATATTACGTTTCGCCGATTGCATGTAGGTAATCCCCACAATAACGACGATGTACACCAAGACGATAATTCCGAAAACAGCGTATTCCGCAATGCTGCTTGTTGCACCAAACAAATAATCGTTGGCAAGTGACGTAAAGGTTCCTGGTAATGAACTAATAATACCTGCAACGATGATCATCGATGTTCCGTTTCCTACCCCTTTCAGGGTGATTTGATCAGCGAGCCATAGCAAGAACGCCGTTCCTGCGGTAATGACGAGCGCTAAGTAGGTGAATGTAAGGAAGTTCGGATCTCCCCATTCAAATAATGCGCCACCGGATTCAAGATGGAATCCGTACGTCATTCCGAGCGCTTGCACAAAGGCAAGACCAATCGCTAAATAACGCGTCACTTGGTTTATTTTTTGTTTTCCAGTTTCGCCTTCTTCGCTCCATTCTTTCAAAAGCGGCACAATATCCATCTTAAGCAGCTGCATAACGATGGATGCTGTAATGTATGGCCCGATCCCTAGCGCGATAATGGAGAAGTTACTCAATGCGCTTCCGGTGAATGCGTCCATAATTCCAAGGAAACCACCTTCGAACATGTCACCGAACTGTTGGGGATTAATGAGCGGGATGCGAATATAGACGGCTAGTCTATAAATGAAGAAGACAATTAATGTAAAGTAAATCTTCTTCATAATATCTTTGTTTTTTAAGACTGCCTTAAGCGTTTCCATTAAATCACCTCGACGGTTCCGCCGGCGGCTTTGATTTTTTCTTCTGCCGATGCGGCAAATTTGTGGGCCTTGACGGTCAGTTTCTTCTCAAGCGTTCCTTTTCCCAAAATTTTAACAATGCCATATTTTTTTGAGACGACACCATCTTCAAGCAATAATTCAGGAGTAATGGTCGACCCATCATCATAGCGGTTTAATGCTTCAACATTAACAATGGCAAATGTTTTGCGGTTTGGATTGGTAAATCCAACTTTACGCAAACGTTTGAAAACCGGTGTTTGTCCACCCTCAAAACTAATTCTAAGTCCTGGTCCTGACCGGGCATTTTGTCCTCTATGTCCGAGGCCCGCGGTTTTTCCGTTGCCGCTTCCCACGCCACGTCCGACACGTTTTTTGGACTTGGTGCTACCGGGTGCAGCTTTCAGTTCATGTAGTTTCATGTGCGTACCTCCTATTTTTCTTTGACTTCCACCAAATGGGCAATGCTGGTGATCATGCCACGGATGGTGGGAGAGTCATGCTTTACAACCGTTTGGCGGAGTTTGTTTAACCCGAGTGCACGAACGGTTTTACGATGATTTGGTTTCGCTCCAATAACACTTTTTACGAGCGTGATTTCGAGTTCTTTAGCCATTATCCCAAAATCTCCTTTGCAGTTTTGCCGCGCGTTCTTGCGACTTGCTCTGCAGTGCGCAGTCGCACGATAGCGTCCATCGTAGCACGCACAACGTTAATCGGTGTTGCAGAACCGAGTGATTTGCTCAAAATATCATTAACACCTGCAACTTCAAGGACAGCACGAACGGGCCCACCAGCGATAACACCGGTACCTTCAACGGCTGGCTTCAAAAATACTTCTCCGCCACCGTGACGTCCAGTTATCGTATGGGGGATCGTTGTTCCATACATTGGAACTCTGACAAAATTTCTTTTTGCTTCTTCAATCGCCTTCTTAATAGCATCTGGAACTTCTTGCGCTTTCCCAGTACCGAAGCCGACTTGTCCTTTTTTATCACCAACAACGACCAAAGCGGTAAAGCGGAAGCGACGACCTCCTTTTACGACTTTGGCAACGCGATTGATGCTGACGACGCGTTCTTCGTAAATGTTTTCTTCTCTTCTTTTACGTCCTCTTCGTTTTCTTTGCATGGCTTAACCTCCTTGTTAGAATTGCAGACCTGCATCACGTGCAGCGTCCGCGAGTGCTTTGATGCGACCGTGGTATTTGTAGCCGGCGCGATCAAATACTACTTTTTCAATATCGTGTTTTTTCGCGCGTTCGGCGAGTGTTTTTCCGACAACTTCAGCGCCTTTTTTGTTTCCTGCGTCTTTGCTATCAACAGCTTCTTCAAGTGATGATGCGCTCGCAAGGGTGACGCCGTTAACGTCATCGATGAGTTGTGCATAAATGTAACGGTTTGAACGGTACACATTCAAGCGCGGTCTGACAGGGGTGCCGACCAAAGATTGACGGATACGTTTATGTCGCTTTTGGCGACTTGCGTTTTTCGTAATTTTTTTAATCATATAGTCAACTCCTAACCGCTATTTCGCAGTTTTTCCTTCTTTGCGACGTACGTGTTCGTCGGTGTAACGGATGCCTTTTCCTAAATAAGGTTCCGGTCTACGGACGGCACGGATGTTCGCGGCGAATTCTCCGACCGCGTGCTTGTCGATACCGCTGACAGTGATGTCAGTATTTTTTTGCACTTCGACACTCACGCCGTCGGGAATGCTAAGTTCCTTTGGCGATGAGTAACCGGCTGAAATGACAAGTGTATTGCCTTTAACTTGTGCACGGTATCCGACACCGATCATTTTGAGTTCTTTTTTATAGCCTTCATTAACACCGACAACTAAATTGTTAATCAATGCGCGAGCAGTTCCATGAAGTGCTTTATCGGTTTTTGTTTCTGAAGGTCTTTCAACGACGATTTGTGATTCATCGGCACTCACGCTCATGCGTTCGTGCACCGTCGTTACAAGCGTTCCTTTAGGGCCTTTAACTTCCACTGTGTTTCCGTTTACAGTGCAAGTGACACCTTGAGGCAGTGTGATGGGTTTTTTCCCAATACGACTCATGTTCGTACCTCCTTCATTTGATTACCATACGTAGGCGAGAATTTCTCCACCAACGTTTTGTTTGCGGGCTTCGCGGTCTGTTAAGATGCCGCGTGATGTGGAGACGACTGCAATGCCGAGTCCATTAAGCACTTTAGGGATTTCACCGTTTTTGGCATACACTCTAAGTCCAGGTTTTGAAATGCGTTTCAAGCCTTTGACAACGCGTTCGTTTTGCATATATTTTAACGTTACGCGTAGTGAGTTATGAGGTTTTCCCTTGATGAGTGCGACATTCGTGATGTACCCTTCTTCCCGTAAAAGATCTAAAACTTGACGTTTTAGTTTTGACGCGGGTATATCAACGGTTTCTTTTTTCATTTGATTCGCGTTTCTGATACGTGTAAGCATATCAGCGATGGGATCAGTCATGACCATGTATTGTTGCCTCCTCCCAAAATATGTGGGGTTTTATTTTTACCAACTTGCTTTTTTAACGCCAGGGATTTGTCCCTTGTAAGCCAGTTCACGGAAACATATACGGCACAGTTTGAACTTCCGGATGACGGAGTGCGGTCTTCCGCAACGTTCGCAACGCGTATATTGGCGTGCAGCGTACTTTTGAGGACGTTTTTGTTTCTCGATCATCGATTTCTTAGCCATAAATAGCCTCCTTAGCTTTTTCTAAACGGCATGCCGATTCGAGTGAGCAATTCTTTGGCTTCAAGATCGCTCTCGGCGGTTGTAACGATGACAATGTCCATGCCGCGGACACGGTTCACCGAGTCATAATTAATTTCAGGGAAGATGAGCTGTTCTTTAACACCTAATGTGTAGTTACCTCTTCCGTCAAACGATTTCGGGCTAACACCTTGGAAATCGCGCACACGGGGAAGCGCAATGCTCATCAATTTGTCTAGAAATTCGTACATTCTAGTGCCGCGGAGCGTCACTTTGCAGCCGATGGCCATACCTTCGCGTAATTTGAATGACGCGACAGATTTTTTGGCACGCGTTACGACAGGTTTTTGTCCTGTAAGCAACGTCAATTCATTGACTGAATCATCGAGTGCTTTGGCGTTGTCAACAGCGTCACCAACACCGATATTAATGACGATTTTTTCTATTTTTGGCGCCTGCATAATAGAAGAATAATCAAACTTCTCAACCAATGCAGAACGAACTTCGTTTTGGTATCTTTCTTGTAGACGGTTCATCCGCTGATGCCTCCTCTCTTCTTAGTCCAAGACCTCGCCAGATTTTTTGGCGACGCGGACTTTCTTGCGCGTTTCCTTTTTCTTTTTCGAGTCTGTTTCTGTGATGGTTTTGTAACCTACTCGTGAAACACCTTTACCATCGACGATCATAACGTTCGATGCATGGATGGGCGCTTCGAATTCTAGTATGCCTCCATCGGGATTCGCTTGAGTAGGCTTTGAGTGTTTTTTAATAACATTAACGCCTTCAACCAAAACGCGGTTGGTTTTGGGATAAGCACGGATGACTTTGCCTTCTTTGCCGATGTTTTCACCTGTAATGACGCGGACTTTGTCACCTTTTTTGATTTTCATACCTTTTCCTCCTACTCTTTATAACACTTCGGGTGCTAGCGATACGATTTTCATGAAGCCTTCTTCACGAAGTTCTCTCGCTACAGGGCCGAAAATGCGTGTCCCGCGTGGGGATTTGTCTTCCCGGACAATCACGGCAGCATTATCGTCAAACTTAATGTATGTTCCATCTGAACGGCGTAATTCTCTTACCGTCCGAACAATAACCGCTTGAACGATTTCGCCTTTTTTAACCATGCCTCCGGGGGTGGCGTGTTTGACCGTTGCGGTGATGATGTCACCGATACGGGCGTATTTTCTTCCGGTACCGCCAAGCACTTTAATAGTAAGGATCTCTTTAGCACCGGAGTTGTCAGCGACTTTGAGTCGCGATTCTTGTTGGATCATTGCTTTGGGCCTCCTTCTGAAGCTCTGTTAAACGAGCACTTTGCTTTCTACGATTTCAAGCAGACGGAATTTTTTCGTTTTTGAAAGCGGGCGAGTTTCCATGATTTTCACGGTGTCGCCGACTTTTGCTTCATTGCTTTCGTCGTGGGCCGTAAATTTCTTCGATTGTTTGACGCTTTTTTTGTATAGTCGATGTGTTTTCGTACTTTCGACCAATACAGTGATGGTCTTATCGTTTGTTGTCGACACCACGGTTCCGGTTAATACTCTTCTTTTATTGCGTTCCATGAAATTCTCCTCTCACTCATTTCGCGACGCGCTCGTTAAGTACGGTTTTCATGCGCGCGATAGCTTTTTTGACTTTGCGAATACGAGCTATGTTTTCAAGTTGACCTGTGGCTTGTTGGAAACGCAGGTCGAACAATTCTTTTTTCAGGGCGATGATTTCATCGTTGATTTTCTCAGTGTCCCAAGCTCTTATTTCATTAGCGGTCACTGGAATCACCACTTTCTTTTCTAATTACCTTGGTTTTTACCGGCAATTTTGCTGAGGCAAGGCGAAGTGCTTCTTTCGCAACTTCTTCTGGTACCCCATCAACTTCAAACATGACGGTTCCCTCTTTGACAACAGCAACCCAACCTTCAGGCGCACCTTTACCAGAACCCATGCGCACTTCAAGCGGTTTCGCTGTTTTGGCCAAGTGTGGGAAAATTCTAACCCAAAGCTTCCCCTGACGTTTCATATTACGGTTGATTGCAATACGTGCTGCTTCGATTTGGCGGTTTGTAATCCATGCGCCCTGCAAAGATTGTAAACCGTATTCACCAAAGTTAACGTCAGTGCCGCGTTTGGCTTTGCCCTCGTATTTTACGCGATGAGGGCGTCTGTATTTTGTACGTTTAGGTGTAAGCATCTAGTTCGCCCCCCTTTTCTTAGCAGGCAAGATTTCACCTTTGTAGATCCAAACTTTGACACCGAGCTTACCATAAGTCGTCGCTGCTTCACTTTTCGCATAATCGATGTCCGCACGAAGTGTATGCAAAGGTACATTGCCTTCGCTGTAGCCTTCGCTACGTGACATTTCCGCGCCGCCAAGACGACCTGAGACAAGGGTTCTGCACCCTTGAGCGCCAGCGCGCATTGCGCGTTGAATGGCCATTTTTTGAACACGGCGGAACGAAGCACGATTTTCGAGCTGTTCAGCAATCGAGTCAGCGACAAGCTGAGCGTCGAGTTCGGGTTTTTTTACTTCGACGACATTAAGGACGATGTCCTTGTCGGTCAATTGTTTAAGTTTATTGACAACTTGTTTTTTGACAGAACCTTCACGGCCAATGACCATACCAGGTTTTGCGGTATGAACCGTTAAGATAATGCGTTTTTTTAGTCGTTCAATCTCAATTTTAGAAACTGCAGAGTTCGTGTAGAGTTCTTCCAGCAGTTCACGTATTTTTATGTCTTCTTGCAATAAATCGGCAACGTCATTTTTGTCTGCATACCAGCGTGTTTCCCAATCTTTGATGATGCCGACGCGCAGTCCGACAGGACTTACTTTTTGACCCATTGGATTCCCTCCTTTTACGCTTTCTCAGCCACGACGATGGTCGTGTGGCTGGTTCTTTTCATAATTCTCGACGCACTACCTTTAGCGCGTGGTCTAATCCGTTTCAACGTCGGACCTTCACCGACATAGATTTCTTTCACATAAAGGTTTTCAACATCCATGTCATAATTGTGTTCTGCATTGGCAACCGCCGAATGCAACAATTTTTCAATCATGGGTGACGCGGCTTTCGGGGTGTGTGCTAAAATTGCGAAAGCTTCTGCGGTCGATTTACCCCGGATGAGGTCGATGACGAGTTTGACCTTGCGAGAAGAAATGCGCATCATTTTCGCGTGTGCTCTTGCTTCCATCGTTATCCTCCTCTAAGCCTTTTTGGCTTTCTTGTCTTTTTCGTGTCCGCGGTAAGTGCGGGTCGGAGCGAACTCTCCCAGTTTGTGACCAACCATATCCTCAGTAACATATACAGGGACGTGTTCTCTACCGTTGTATACGGCGATGGTATGACCGACAAAGGCTGGGAAGACTGTAGAACGTCTCGACCATGTTTGGACAACCCTTTTCTTAACATTCGGTTTATTCATTTCTTCGATTTTTTTGTAAAGGTGCGAGTCGACGAATGGGCCTTTTTTTATAGAACGTGACATATGTGAGTTCCTCCTCTCCTACTTCTTCTTGCGACGAACGATAAGACGTTCGCTAGCTTTTTTAGATTTTCTTGTCTTTTTACCAAGGGTTGGTTTCCCCCAAGGTGATACAGGGCTTTTAAGACCAATCGGTTGACGACCTTCTCCACCACCATGTGGGTGATCGGTTGGGTTCATAACTGAACCGCGTACGGTCGGTCTAACGCCACGATGACGTGTTTTACCGGCTTTACCGATATTGACAAGTTCGTGGTCTTCGTTGCCAACAACACCAAGGGTTGCGCGGCATGTACCGAGAATTTTGCGGTCTTCACCACTAGACAATTTGACGAGTACATATTTTTCTTCACGGGCAAGGATTTGTGCGGATGTTCCTGCAGCGCGTGCAATTTGTCCGCCTTTACCTGGAGACATTTCGATGTTGTGGATGGTGCTACCAACAGGAATGTTTTTAAGTGGTAATGCATTCCCTACACGAATGTCTGCATTTTCACCGTTTTGAATGGTCATCCCGACTTTTAATCCTTCGGGTGCTAAAATGTAGCGTTTTTCTCCATCGGCATAGTGAATGAGTGCAATGTTCGCCGTACGGTTTGGATCGTATTCAATCGTCGCAACGCGTCCGTCAATACCATCCTTATTGCGTTTGAAGTCAATGATGCGATATTTGCGTTTAGCGCCTCCGCCTTGATGGCGGACCGTAATTTTGCCTTGGTTATTACGACCAGACTTTTTATTCATAATAACAAGTAGTGATTTTTCTGGTTCAACTTTGCTTAAACCAGAATAATCAAGGCTTGTCATATGCCGTTGTCCGTTTGTGATCGCTTTATACTTTTTCAAAGCCATTGCGGATACCTCCTTCTGGTTGATTAAGCAGAGAAGATTTCAATCTTGTCTTCTTCGCTCAGCGTAACGACGGCTTTTGAAAGCTCATTTTTGTAGCCTTCATAACGACCGACGCGTTTTTTCTTTGGGGTTGTGTTGATAATATTAACTTTCAACACTGTAACGTCGAATAGTGCTTCGACAGCTTTTTTGATTTCAATTTTGTTTGCACGCTTGTCAACTTCGAATGTGTATTTGTTTTCGTTTTCAACAAGTTGCATGCTTTTTTCAGTGATGATGGGGCGTTTAACAATTTCAGATGCAAGCATTATCCCAGCACCTCCTCGTATTTTTTGACCGCATCTTGTGTGGTCAAGACAGTGCTGTGGTTCATGATTTCATAGACACTTGCTTGATCAACGGTCGTTACCGAAACATTGGGGATGTTTCGTGCCGCAAGGGCAACAACATCGTCGATGCTATCTAAGACAACCATCACTTTGCCCTCAAGGGATAAGTTTGTTAGAATGTCTGCCATCGCTTTTGTCTTTGGTTTGTCAAGCGTTAATGCGTCTAGTACGATTAACGTTCCTTCAGACACTTTTACGGACAATGCGCTTTTTAACGCTAAGCGACGAACTTTGCGGTTAACTTTTAATGCATAATCGCGTGGAGATGGTCCGAAAACGCGACCACCGCCAACCCATTGTGGGGAACGGATAGAGCCTTGACGTGCGCGCCCAGTTCCTTTTTGACGCCACGGTTTGCGACCGCCACCGCGTACTTCACTGCGGTTCTTTGTTTTGTGTGTGCCTTGACGCATCGCGGCGCGTTGCGCTTTGACAACACTGTATAAGACGTGTTCATTGGGTTCAATTCCGAACACCGCATCGGCGAGCGAAACATTACCCTTTTTTTCTCCAGTTTGGTTCATCAATGTGAGTGTGGGCATGTGAAATCCTCCTTTCAGGGATTATTCGGCGGATTCTTCCGAATCAGTTTGTTCTGGTGATTGTGCGTATTGCGCAGGATCAAGTGGTTTTACTGGATCGGATTTGACCGCGTGTTTTACAACAAGCAATCCGCGTTTTGGTCCTGGGACGTTCCCAGAAATTAATAACAAGTTTCTTGCTTCATCAACGTTGACGATTTTCAAGTTTTGAATGGTGACGGTTTCCGCACCCATATGTCCGGGAAGCTTCATCCCTTTCAAAACATGGTTGGGGTCGATCGGTCCAAGTGTTCCAGGTCCGCGATGATAGCGTGAACCATGTGTCATCGCACTCGTAGAGTGTCCGTGACGTTTAACAACACCTTGGAATCCTTTCCCTTTCGAAGTACCTGTAACGTCTACGACTTCACCGGCTTCGAATATATTGACACCAATCTCTTGACCGACATCGAAATTGCTGAATGTGTTTCCGGCAATTTCTTTAACGTAGCGCTTAGGCTTTGAGTCGGACTTAGCAGCATTCCCGGCTTCGGCTTTTTTTACCGAACGAGGGCGCTTGTCTTTGTAGCCGAGTTGCACGGCTTCGTAACCGTCATTTTCAACGGTTTTCTTTTGCAGGATAACATTGGGTTCACAGCTGACGACGGTGACAGGGACAAGCCGTCCATCTTCATCGAACACTTGCGTCATTCCCACTTTGGTTCCTAAGATACCTTTGGCCATGAGTACACCTCCATAATTTTTTTGTTATTTTAAAATAATATCTACACCGGACGGTAAATCCAAGTGCATCAGCGCGTCGATCGTTTGCGGGGTTGGATTGACGATATCAATCAACCGTTTATGCGTACGACGCTCGAACTGTTCACGTGACGTCTTATTAACGTGGACGCTTCTTAGAACCGTGAACACCTCTTTTTCAGTCGGCAACGGAATTGGACCCGATATATTAGAACCGGTCTTCTTCGCGGTGTCGACAATTTTTTTCGCCGATTGGTCAAGCAATCTGTGATCGTATGACTTCAGACGAATTCTGATTTTTTGACTTGCCATTAAGCAATGTCCTCCTTTCGCCTACAATTCTTTATAGACTTGCTCCATGGAAATTAGCTTGACAACGCCGTTTATCA
>PWME01000157.1 GCA_003559235.1 Mollicutes bacterium
AACGCCAAGGACACAGGACTATTGCCGCGAGCATGCAGATGAAAATTTACCTTCCTGGCGCAAAGCAACAAAAACTAACTGATTGAAAACCAACTAATTGCATAATTATAAACAGATGAAAAAATTATCGATTACCCGGGAACCTCTTGATTTGCCTTTAAAACGGACATTCACCATATCCAGGGGATCAAGAGACAGTATTCAAAATGTATTGATTCGTATTGAAGCCGACGGGGTAACCGGGATAGGAGAAGCTGCACCAAATCACAGATATGAAGAAACCCAGGAATCAGCCATGGACTTTATTAGCGGTTTTGGGGATTACCGCGCGGATAATCCCTTTGATGTCGGAGAGCTGGTTGCGACAATGGAAAGATATGCTCCCGGGGAATATGCGGCAAAAGCAGGTCTTGAAATGGCATTGTTTGACTGGATAGGTAAAAAGTTAAATCTTCCATTATACAAGTTACTGCAGGCGCCGGGCCGTACAGGTCCGCGAACAACCTTTACTTTCGGGATCGATGAGCCGGAAATCATGAAAGAAAAAGTAGCTGAAGCCGGACCATATCCTTATCTGAAAATCAAACTCGGCACAAATTACGACAAGGATATTATTTCAGCCATTCGCGAATTGACCGATAAGCCCATTTTGGTAGATGCCAATGAGGGTTGGAAGACGGTAGACAGTGCACTGGACATGATCCGTTTTCTGGATGGGCAAAATGTATATATGATTGAACAGCCAATGCCTGCGGAATGCAAAAAAGAGATGCAGAAATTGCGTTTGAATTCGCCGATTCCACTTTTTGCCGATGAAAGTATTACTGGAAAAGAATCGCTGCAGGAATTGGCTACACAGTTTCACGGGATAAATATCAAGTTGATGAAAACCGGTGCGATCAGCACCTCTTTAAAAATAGTTCATCAGGCACGCAAGGTTGGTTTGCAAATCATGACAGGCTGTATGGTGGAGTCGGCCATTGCCGATACTGCTTCTGCATTGGTGGCTTTATGGGCGGACTTTGCCGATCTGGATGGTCATTTGTTGGTGGCTGAAAATCCGGTTAAGGGGCTCACCATACTTCCGGAGGGTCATGTTCAACTGAATGATAAGCCGGGTCTGGGGTTGACTGAAGAATAAAAAAAAATTATTTGTAACAAAATTTGTAACAAATGCTGTGCCGGATACTCCTTACTATCAGAAAAGGTGAAAATGTTACTGAAAAGGAGTATAGAAGCAGATGGATATTTATAAATCGATATCAATCACGTCCAGAGTTGAGTTATTTACCCGGAAAAGCTTTTCAATTCTTGAAGAGACCTGGCTTGATTTTGCCATTGCGCAGCAACAACCTGCTGTTCAGACTGCTGCAGGCAATATAAGTTTTGGTGGTAATCCTCACATGAACGGTGATCATTCCAATTCGATTGACAAATCTACGTTTGGTGAAAAGGAATACGAAAATACGCAATCCAGATTTAAAGTTTTACATATTGAAGATGACGAAGAAATTCGGTTTCTTTTAAAAACCTTTTTAAAAAATTATGTAGATGTTGATACCGCTTCGGATGGAACAGAGGCCATGGAGCGTACTTCTAAGCACGAATATGACCTTATAATAACCGATATAAACCTTGGAGAGGGAATCAATGGCATAGAAGCTATACGCAGAATTCGCAACAAGCAGAATCATATGAATGTTCCTGTTATAGCAGCAACGGCATATGCCAGCTCAAAAATCCGGAATCAATGTATAGAAGCCGGCATGGATGCATTTCTTTTAAAACCATTTATGAAAATGGACCTGATCAATACCATAGAACAGGTGATGGGAAAATTAAATCGGAATAATTAATCGGGATTTTCAGATAGGAGATGTAAAAGTGAAAAATAAAGAACACAGAATATATGAGCTAATTGATGATTACCGGCGTGGTAAGCTTTCATCAGAAGAGAGTGATTCGCTTTGGGCCGAGATGATTGAACATCCTGAATATCTGGAATATTTGATTAACTCAGCTAATCTTGAGTCAATCGCAAGAGAACAAAAAACGGAATCGGAAAAATCTTATGCGGCCGGACAAACTGAGGCTGAAAAATCCGGCAGAATATACAAACTGAGACCTCAACTGACACGAATTGCTGCCATTTTCATACTTACGGCAGGTATTCTTTCTACAATCTATATTTTCGGTTCCGATTATGTATTTGAACCCCGGGCCATATCTGATATTGAGCTGGACACCTATCGTTCATCTGCTATACCGGAAGAGGTGTTTGATTATCAGATTCAGAGAGCTATCAATCATGCATCACTGGAAGAGTTTGATAAGGCTCTTGAAAAGCTGGATGATATCGATAGAGAAAATCTTACGGAAAACCAAAAAATATCACTTGAGATCAGCAGGGGGTCAATACATTATAACAGAGAAGATTATCTTGCCGCCGAAAGAATATTCCAGAATGTTCTTAATGAATATGATGATATGCATATCTTGACAGAAGAAAAGTTACATTGGTATTTAGGAAACACATATTTGCAGCTTGAAGATGAAGAAGCGGCCCTGGTTCATATCCGGAAAACCTACGAATTGAACGGGGCATATCGCAGGCTTGCCGAGCGATTTCTGGATTGATGGGATTGTTCTATTGACACACCAATTCGACTCATATACTTTTCAGAGAGTTTTTATTTAAATATTATCTAATACGTATTTTATTGGGGTATCGAAGCCAGGCTATAAGTAAACTAAAACTTGCGAGAACAATCAAGGTAAAGGTGATAATCCATGGAGTTCTGGAGGGAATCACCGGATCGATGTTTCCGTAAACTACAAAAGATCCCCAATAAGAAGGATTGCTGTTTACATTATTGATATAATCTATTTTGGCCCTTCTCATTGCCTCGTTTTTATTCAAACCGTCATTCAGATAAGAGTAAAAAGAGACCGATAACTCATAAGCTGATCGATCACGAATAGACCAGAGGTTCATCACAAGACTTTGTACTCCGGCATAGTTAAAGGCACGACTGAAGCCGACGATACCACTTCCCTGGATATAACTGCCTGATCCGGACTCACATGAATTCAACATGATCATTTCGTTGGAAAGATTCATATCAAAAAGTTCATAGGCATAGATCAATCCATTGTCCTGATTTCCCGGGTTGCCTGAAAGCATGTTCGGATTATTGGCAGGATTCAGATGTATCAGGGAATATAGCGGATCATTTTCATAAACTTCGCTGTGAGAAGCAAGATGGAGAATTCTACTGTTACCGGCATTATTTCTGAAGTTATCTACCGTTCCGTCTTGTGAAAGGTAATACGATTTATTGGATAATCTCTCAAGCTTATCTGATATATCGGTTACTTCTTTTTCAGCAAGAGGAAGAGGTGGTAATACTCTGCCGGGAACCAGCCGGCTTTTCGAGTTTTCAAATCTGGAAATACCTATACCCAGGTAATCAAGTTCATGATCCCTGGAAGGCTTGTGAGAGAAACTTGATTTAAGGTCTCTTAAAGAGTTGGCATAAGATATTGCTACGTTTTCTATAAGGTATTCTGCCTCGCCATAGCTGAAATCATTGGATACTTCATTAACCGGCAGAATCTCTATGGGAATGTGATAAAGAAATCCATCGGGAATCACAAAATAGTTTGTATAACGATCGGATATATTAAGCTTGTCGATGATTCTTTCTTTGATCCACTGAAGTTCCGTCAGATGCACCTGATCAGAAGAAAGATTATCTACAAGAGTATCAATTCTGGACAACTCGGAGCTGGAAAACTCAATGCGGTTAATATCAAAACTACCTGATGTAATTGTAGAGGTGAACAGATTATTTTCAAATTTACTGAAATACAATATGATATCAGAACGACCAAGTTGACTTTGTAGATCACCCAAATCGACAGATTCAAGTTCGATATTTTGAAGTA
>PWME01000086.1 GCA_003559235.1 Mollicutes bacterium
ATCACAAATAGATGATAAAGAGTCGGTTGAAGAAAATGTTAAGCAACTCATTACAAGTGAAAATGCAAGGTTTTCTAATGAGGTGAATATGCTATTACACACCGAACTCAGAAGTATTCAAGAATATCAAAGCGTTCTTCAAGCGATTCATAGTGGTAGCACAAAATTATCAGAAATTGATTCGAAATCTAGAATTCAAGATACCGCAAAAACGTCAAAATATGTAAAGAAATTGATGGAGTTAGAAATCATAGAAAAGGAATTTAAGTTTTTAGAAAGTCCTAATTCGAAGAATCATTTGTATCGCATAAAAAATAACTTTATTGCATTTTATTACCATTTTGTTTGGAAAAATCAAGCTGCTAGAGTGCTCATGGATAGTGATGACTTTTATGACATGTTCATCAAAGATAATTTGGAACACTTTGTTTCTCTACGATTTGAAAAAATGGGAGAGCAATATTTGATGAGAAAGTATAAATCAAGAAATAATGAACCCCTTATGAATATTGGTAGATACTGGTATAACGACAGAAAATTAAAAAAAGATGTTGAAATAGATTTGTGTGTCCAAACAAAACAACATATTCATATATATGAATGTAAATGGACAAATGGCATCATTGGAGAAAGCATCTTGAATGAACTGATTGAAAAGGGTAAATTCTTAGACGCAGATAAATATGGTGCTTTTTCAAAAAATGGATATCATGATCTTATATTAGGTAAAGGTTATGATTTAATCACCTTAGAAGATTTGTTTAAATGAAAAAACAACCTTGAGTTGATGAAAACTTAACGTTATTTTTAATACTTGGAGAACTAAGTGCTTAGTTCCAATCGGGAATCTTATAGATACTTTTTGTAGATAAGTGTTTATCGAGAACGTTGTCAACACCCCATTCATCTAGTATAGTTTTTAAGCATGCGAGTAATGACTTTTGAATGAGTTGATTCCAGACAATAGTCTATAAAACATGAAAAGCAAAGTATTAAAATGTCTTTGTAAAGTGATAAAAAAAGTCATTTTATAAGTGACTTTCCGGTTCTCCTGGGGACGGCATGTTCATGAACATGCGTATCCGCAATAATCCCTTGAAAGGCGGCGATAACTTGCGGCGAGATGACGTGTGGTATGTCAGTTATGGCAGCAACATCTCCATCGTGAGATTTTTGTACGACATCCTTGGCGGAACGCTCAACGGAATTACGTTCGCCGGTTGCGAAGACCCGTCACTGCCCCGGGATTCAAGGAAGGTGCTTCTCGATCAAAAAATCGTCTTCGATCGCTATGCATACCTGTCGCAAGAAGAGACAAGGGGGCGTACCTTCGGAAGGATGTACTTGCTCACCCGGGCGCAATTCGAGGACATCAAGCATCAAGAGAGATACGAACAGACCATGGATTTGGGCCATTACGAGAACATCCCGGTCTTGAGCATCACAGAAGAGGTTCGACCGGGTAAGATGTACAAGGACTATTTCAAGCTCATCAAGGAGAGCCTGTTAAGGATTTTCGAGAAGGACGCCGTCGACGCCTATATCGCCGACATGCGTCGGCTGCAAATGACGGAAGAAAAGGGACTTTACAAACATGTGACCTTGCAAGGCGTACATCCGCATGCACATTCAAGGAGACACCTTGAAGACTACACCCGGAAGATGGATGCGATGACCCGGGAAAAACCGATCGTCCATGTCGACCATCGGTCTCGGAAAAGGTAAAGGGCATTCACACGGAAGGCAAGGGCCTTCTTGATCGATTGTCATCTTCAAAAGAAAACTTCTCACCGAACCTGCTGAAACGGAAAATCATGGAACGGATTCAGCCATTTAAACACATGAAATATCGTCGAAGAGACCATCAAAATGCTTATCGGGAGGAACTATGCATACACGCGACAGCGTCATCGAAACCTTGAAACCGTTCTTGATCGAGCATCCTCAAGTCCTGGTCGCTTGGGAGGGAGGCTCGGCGGCGAACGATGCCATCGATGCCTACAGCGACCTCGATGTCATGATTGTTGCCGAAGAGGGTGATACGGACACGTTGTTTGCCGAGATTGAAACATGTTTGCGCGAACATTTCGGTATTCGTGAAGCGATGCGCTTACCCGAGCCTGCGTGGCACGGATTCGCGCAGACCTTTTATGCACTGAGGGACACGGAACCGTGGTTTTATGTCGATCTTTGCATTCTTCCGCCTAAGCCTGAAGATCCCTTCACCGCTTCGGATCGTCACGGAAACGTCGTCATATGGAAAGACACCCTCGGGTTCATCGACCATCGACCGACGCCGCGCGAAATCGTCGAAAAGCGCGCCCGGACTTTTTATGTGCGCGCGACGCAAGACACCTTCGTTTTGCGTGCGGAAGTCGACAAGGCGTTGCGCCGCAATCGTTATCTTGACGCCTATCATTTCATGTATGCCTTCATCATGCGATGCCTCATACCTTTGATGAACATCGAACACCGTATCGAGAAAGTCGATTTCGGGATGCGCTATGCCGAACGGGATTATGCAGCAGAAGATAGCGATCTGCTACTGCGTTTTTTCGCTGTTTCTAACCTCGAGGCATTAAAGAATCTCGCAGAAGAAATCTTCTCCCGCTATGAACACCTCAAGAAAGCGCAACCCTTCAAATAGTGCCGGCATGCCCCTCTTGATGACAAACGCAGTCTGCCGGATGGGTCGGTAGTAAAAAAGACAGCCCCGTCAAGGGACGGGGCTGTCTTTTTTTGTGGTGCCTAAAGGATCACGCTATTTCTTCATTTCGATTTCAAGTCGTTGATGAAATCGCGCCAAAACGTTTCCAGCCCCTCGTAATCCACGAGGTAACCCGGCTTGTCGTTCGTCTTGACGACCTTGATGAGTTTCGCGGTGATGAAGGCGTTGATATGATAGATGACCGTCGCACTGGAGATGCCGAGTGAGGTGGCGATGGTCTTGGTGGACCTAACGCCGTTGGCAATGTGTTTGAGGACTTCATAGCGCGTTTCATCGGATAGCGTCTTGAAGACTTTGGCGCGATTCTTTCGGGTATCCTGGGAGAAATCCGCGATGTTCTTGAACCCCGTTTTCATCTCGAGTCCCCAGACGATGACCGCATCTTCACCAAAGGTGAGGCCGCCGAAACGATAGGGGTTGACGACCGAGGTGATGATGTCGTTTTCATCCTTGAGGATTTCCCGGGGAATGATGTTGTGTGTCAAGGCTTCGAAGGCTTCCACGCCGCCTTTTTGCAAGGTTTCGACGATATCCTGTTTGAAGTGTTCGATCTTTTTCTCGTAGTTCCGGTAGTGGCGCTCGAAGACGGGTTTGAGCGTGTTCATGAGATCGATGTAGACATTCAAGTACGATTTGGGATTCTCGATGATCATCATCAGGATCCAGCGGTGGTTTTCGGTCGTCGGCGTCTGACGAATCAGTTTCAGAAGCGCATCCGAATCGTCGCACAGGGATTCCGCACTCGCTCGGGCCTCTTCATCGCTGATTTCATCGTCGCCTGATTCGACTTTGATCAAGGCATAAATCAAGTTCTTCTTGATGACGGCATCGTCGTCGGCTTTGATGGCTTGCAAGTAGTCTTGGTGCGTTTCATAGCCCAACAACGAATACGACCTGAACAACAGACTGGGGAAGTCGTAATTGCTGATGACTTCATCCGCGTAAAAACCTAGAAGCGGATCCTTGTAGGGTTCGAGGTCCTCACGCGCCGCCTTGATGAAAGCCTTATAGGCGTCGTGGTCCAAAAACGTCTTCGAGATTTCATCACCCAAGACATCGTTGAGTTTGTGAGTCTCCTCCGGTTCAATGTACAACAACTTGGGAAACATGAAGAAATCATAGAGGGTAGAAGCTTTTTCTTTAAAATGGAATCGCATGGAACAACACCTTTCTTTTTAATGTGCTAGAAAGTCGGGACGGGGTTTTCATTGCGG
>PWME01000250.1 GCA_003559235.1 Mollicutes bacterium
CAATCGCTTCATCAAAGGGTAAACCTATGATATCGTGAGCATTAATAAGCAAATGCGAGTCTTCATCAAACGCTAAGATATCCGTAATGACATTGTCTTCATTTGTGATAAGTTCAATCGACTTTATCTCGATATAGGTTATGTCAAAGTCCTCATCTTGCTTGGCAAGTTCATGGTGCGCTGTAATCATCATGTGACGAATGTGTCTACGTGCTTGCAGTAATCTTTGGGTGGGTTGTTCAGATAATATACTTTCTAAATCAGATTCATCAAGAATATTTCTACCTGCAGGCGGTTTTTCGGTGTCAGGTAAGTCTGCACGGGCATCACGTCTTTGGTTGGTTAACTGTTGCAGTGTTTCATTGATAGAACGCGCGCGTTCTAGCCGCTCAGTTTGGAAGCGCGTTAACTTTTCATCAATGGATGGGCGGATTTGATCGATTAGTTCATCAATAGGCGTTTGTACAACATCATGAAATCCTTCAATGTCAACGGAATCGTTTGTAAGATGTTGGAATAATAAGGGATAACGCATGTCTTCAACTTCGTGAATTGCCATCACATGGTCCAAAGCATCCGCATTGAAAGCATCAATGCGTGATGTATTAAACCGTGTAATGGGTTTACTCATGGCGGGTATATCGTGTTCATCTAACCATGTATCAATGCGGGTACGAACCATGTCAGTTAGACGTTCACTGCCACCGACAAATAAGACAGATACGGTGGTTTCATCTAAGAACCCAACCGCTTTTAACCGTTCTATATAACTTTCAACGGCATCGGTAATCGTCAGTCCAATTAAAACGTGATCAGACACAACGCTCTCAGCTTCAAGGTTGTTTAGTGCGATGCTAACAACTACATCATCTTGGTCAATAATAAAATCAATAGAAGGGTTTAAACGAATGGCAACGATATCATAAGAATCTATGGTTTCTTGATCTTGATTGCATGCAGCAGTCAGTGATGTCAATACAATAACTAGCATGAATACGAACAGTTTTTTCATCGGTTTATCCTTCAATTTTTTTTGTGATTCACCTACTAAACAATTCACCGTGCACTTTTATTGGAATTATGTCAAAAAACGATAAAAAGGGTTTTCATGATATGATGGTATTATAGATGAATAATTGGGGTGAATAGAATGAAAAAACATAACATAATCTTAGATTGTGACCCAGGACACGATGATGCGGTCGCATTGATGCTTGCGGGTAACCATGACGCAATCAACTTGCTTGGGGTAACGGTAGAATCAGGCAATCAAACCTTAGAAAAAACCGCGTTCAATACGTTAAATCTTGTGCAGTATTTAAACCTTGATGTCCCTGTATGCTTAGGGGTTGATAGTCCGCTGATTAGACACGTTGAAGTGGCGGAAAAGATTCATGGGGAATCAGGGTTAGATGGGTATACATTTCCACCATTAAAAAAGCAAGCTGACAAACGCCATGCGGTAGATTTTATTATTGAAACCTTAGAAAATGCCAAAGAACCAATCACCCTTGTGACCACGGGTCCTCTTACAAACATTGCATTGGTGTATAAGTTAAGACCTGATTTAATCACTAAGATTGCACAACATGTTTTAATGGGTGGGTCGGTTGGCAGTGGCAACGTGAGCGCTGCGGCAGAGTTTAATATTTTATGTGACCCAGAAGCGGCGCACATTGTTTTTAATGCGGATGTAAAACGGGTTATGGTTGGACTTGATGTCACAAGACAAGTGAAAGTGTTGCCAGAGATTGTTGATCGGATGGAAACCATCAATAATCATGTGTCTGATTTGTTTGTGAAGCTGATGCGGGTTTATAATGCGAATCAGCTGAAGGTATTTGGATTGCCGGGTGGTCCACTGCATGATCCGGTAACGGTGGCATATTTGATTGACCCAACCCTCTTAACCTTAACGCATGCTTCGTGCACGATTGATACATCAAAGGGGCCAAGTTATGGTCGCACAAACTGTGATTTGTTTGATTATTTAGGCGAAAAGAAAAATACTTATGTGGCCACTGGCATTGATGGCACAAAGTTTTGGAATATTATTGAAACAACCTTAAAACGTTATAATTAATACTTAATGATGTGTTTATACACACGAGGGGGCACACGATGAAACCAACGGTTCAAAAAGGCGTTTATCACTTAAAAACGTTATTGATTATGTCTACAGCATACATTGCGGTATTCGGTAGTATTCAAGGCTTTAAAGCGATGTTGCCGCTCATTCGGGAAGAATACGCAATTAGCGGCGCACAAGCGGGACTCTATTCAACGTTTTTTTATGCAAGCGGTGTGGCGATTGCGATTCTTTCTGGACGGATTGTCGATCACTTTGGCTCACGCCGTAGTTTAATTGGTGGTGTGCTCATTATCATGACACTGATGCTTTCGCATACCATTGCGCCCGCGTTCACTTTTTTATTGATTTTGGCGCTTTTTACCGGGGTCGGTTTTAGTATCGTTACCCCCGCAATTAATAAAGGTATCATTGAAATGGTTGACCCATCAAAACGCGCCTTATCAAATGGCATTGTGCATGGTGGTGGCGGTTTGGGTGGCATACTTGGTGCAAGTTTATTGCCTGCAATAGGCGAACTGTATGGATGGCGTGTTGCGATTCTTGTGGTCAGTGCGATTGCGCTTTTTATGGCATTATTGCTGGGCATCTTTTTTCATCCGAAAAAAAATGGTGATGCATCGGATGAAGATACAACGCCTATGCTATTTCGTGATGCACTAAAACGTGTCTTAAAGGATAAACGCATATTGCTTATTTCCATTATTGGGGTCATGGCAGGGTTCTCTGTTGGAAATATTACGATTCACTACACCTTGTTTTTAACTAGTGACATGGCGTTTACTCCAACCTTAGCAGGGGCAACGTTAAGTGTGTTTATTGCCGGTGGCATTATTGGAAACCCACTTTTTGGGTATATGAACGACCGTTTCTTTAACAGCAACCGACGCATTGGGTTGTTTACGTTAGGACTCATTGTTTCAGGCGCATTCTTTTTGCTTGCCTTTGTGGTATTCCCACTTCAAAGTGCAGCATGGATGATTATGGTCTTATCATTTTTCTTTGGGTTCTTTGCCTTTGCGATTATGGGGATGATGTTTACGACGTTAGGCGACGTGAGCGGCCCCAAACACATGGGCATGTCAACAGGCTTAATGCTTGTCTTTACACGCTTAAGCATGATGATTACCCCACCAATTGTTGGCCGTATTGCGGATGCGCGCGGCAACTATCAATTAAGCTTTATTGTTATTGCGATTGGTGTCTTGTTGTTTGCGAGTGCGTTTTTCATTTTGAGCCGCCCCTTTAAAGAAGATTTTCGTAATAATTCTCATGTAACCCCCTTTAATTCTAGTCAATGATATGTTAGGATGAACGCATTACGATATGTGAGGAGTTTTATTTATTCGGGCATTTATCATTGGAACTTTTGTATTAATTGGTATTTTAGCAGTCATTGCGATTGTAGATCCTGGTTCAAATACACGTGAAGAAGGAACCGTTATTGCACGCGTAAACGGTGAAGCAATATTTGAACAGGAATATAAAGAAAACGTTGAACAAATGATGATGCAATACCAACAAATGGGCATTGATTTTAACACAGAACAAGGGCAAATGATGCTTCAACAAATTGAAGCACAAGCACTAGAGAGCTTAATCCGTGAACGTGTCTTGTATCAAGCCGCTGAAGAAGCAGGCCATGAGGCTAGCGAGGAAGCAATTAATGAGGAAATTAATACCCTTATTGACACCCAATTTGGTGGTGATCAAGCCCAATTTGAAAACGCGTTAGCTCAAGCAGACATGACTCTTAGTGATTATGAAGCTACGGTTGCAGAACAAATTGTCATTGATGCCTATTTA
>PWME01000102.1 GCA_003559235.1 Mollicutes bacterium
CGCTTCAGTGAAATACACAATACACGAAAAACCTTCGGATAATATGAGCATGAACTGCAGCAAATTGGTTTTATCATTAAACTCATGCATAGCTTTGATTCTTCTTTTTTGTCGGTGTATCGAAATGACTTGTAACTTTGTTACTCTCAGCAACTAGACTTCTTGTTTTTGACGAATCCTATTCTCAAGATTCAGATTTAGAGTTGACCAACCTGAGTAAGAAACACATCAACAATATCGGCATCAAACTGTGTCCCCGCATGGCGTTTCAACTCTTCAACGGCTTCTTGCTTTTTCAATGCTTTCCGATAAGGTCTATCAGCAGTCATCGCTTCATAAGCATCCGCAACGGCGATAATCCTTGAAAAGAGGGGTATCTTGTCACCGGTAATTCCATTTGGATACCCTTTGCCATCTATCCTTTCATGGTGACTCATCGCATATTCTGCAATATTCGAGTAGCGGTCGGCGGCCCTTAAGATTTGGTAGCCACTAACCGTATGTTTTCTCATGATTTCCCATTCGTCTTCGGTTAATTTGCCGGGTTTATCAAGAATTCGATCTGGAATGGTGATTTTTCCTATATCATGGTACAACCCCGCCATTTGCAACTCGTTCAAGTCCTCTTTCTTCAAGTTCATGGCTTCGCCGATTGTCCTACAGTATTCACTCACGCGCTCAGAATGGACCTTTTCTTCAGCGAACTTGTTTTGTAGCGTTTGTAGAATCGATTTAATCACGTCATTTCGACCGCTCATTCCTTCTACCACTTTGTTCCTATACATATTGTTCTCTGCGCGGGTAATCGTCGTGCGAATGCTTTCATCTTCGCGATGCTTGATATCATAACCGACCGCTAATGAAACATTGATATCCTTAACGGATATCTGATCCTTGGTCTTCTCAATCTTTCGAATCATTCGGTCAAGTTTAGCGGCGTTCGTGTTCGGACAAATCATGGCAAACTCATCTCCGCCGATGCGTGCGAGAAACTGGTTTTTCTCCTTAACAGAATTCAACTTATCCGCAGTGAGTCTTAATGCCTCATTCCCGAACTGATGGCCATAAGCGTCATTGATCAGCTTTAATCCATTCATATCCAGATAGATAATGCCTAATGGATAAAACCGTTCTTTGTCATACTTCATTAGCATTTCTTGAAAATACCGCCGATTGGGAATGTCTGTCAAATAATCGTGATTGCTAATATGAACAATCTCTCGTTCTCTTGATTTTCTTTCTGTAATATCAGAAATGACTGCAAAAATGTATGCCTGTCCTTCAAGGCTAATTTTATTTAAACTCAGTTCCACCGGATAAACGCTTCCATCTTTACGCTGATGTTCTGCTTCGTCTTTATACATGTCGCCGATTTTCAAGTCTTTCCATAGTTTTAAGACTTGACTTTTATCCATCGTAAATTGTGAACCTTTTCGATGTATGTCGAACACATTCAACGTCAACAGTTCTTCTTCACCATACCCTGTCAGTTTGATTGCAGCGTCATTGACTTCAACGATATTCCCTTCTAAATCATGTAAAAACAGCCCATCTGCAGATTGCTTGATGAGTGTTCTGTATTTCATTTCAGACTTTTCCAATCGTTCTTCTGCTTTTCGTTTTTCTGTGATGTCATGGGCTAGGATTGCAATATCCTCGCCCATCGATACGATGACCAAGCGCAACCAAATGGAGTCGGAGATTATCTGCTCAACGTTGACCTGTTCAATGACTTGCGATCTACCCGTGTTTGCGACTTCCATATATTTTTCAAATATGGCTGTACCACGATGGTCCGGTAAGAGTTCTAACAAGCTTTTGCCCATGACTTCTTCAGGATCTGTTCGGTTGATCCGTGCAACGGCTTCATTTTCATAAACAAATGTAAAGTCGATAATCTCGCCTGTTTCGTTGCGAACGGGCTTTAGGATGGTGAATCCATCGGGAGACATTTCCTGTGCGATTCTGAATTTCTCTTCACTCTTTTTCAGTTCAGCTTCAATGTGTTTACGCTGAGTGATATCTGTGTGCGTTCCGATGAATCTTTTGGGTTGACCATCTTCAGTGTACTCGAAGATTTTTCCTTTACCTTCAATCCACATCCATGATTCATCTTTACGCATAAAGCGGAATTCAACCTGGAAATCTGAATGTTTTCCGGTAATATAGTTCTTAATAGTGTTCTCTACCCTGTTAAAGTCTTCTGGATGCACGCGTTTTTGAAACGCTTCAAAAGTGCTAGGAAACTCTTGAGGTGAATACCCTGCCATGACATAATAACGGTCGTCAAACTCAACCAAGTCCGCCTCGAGGTCCCAATCCCAGATTCCCTCGTTTTTTACGGCCATGGCCCTATCAAGACGTCTTTCGCTTTTGATCAGTCGGTTTTCCATGCTTTTACTTTGAGTAATATCACGAAATTCTGCCACTCGAACCCGCTTACCCTTATAGGGGATGTTTCTTGCTTCCAATCTGATCGGGTAAATCTCACCATTCTTTCTTAAGCCTAGGGATTCATAGGACATTTCATGACCCGATTGGATTTGATGCATCACGAAATCCCTTTGATCAGGCGTAAATAATAAAAGCCCGTCCATGCCGATCAGTTCTTCATGACTGTATCCTGTTATATCCGATAGACCTTGATTACAATCGATGATAACGCCTTGATCATGAATGACAATGCCTCCTAAAGACGCGTTATGGAGGACTTTAAATCGTTCATCGGTTTCTTTCAACCTCAGGTTTTTTCTCCATAGAACAATCATCAATGACGTTGTCGTGATAACTCCCAGTGTAATCAAACTGATGACGCCCATGATCAATAACCTGTTTCTAGCTTCGGTTGCGGCTAAAACGGTCTGATCGATAACAATGGAAAACAAGTAGGTATCCCCATTTATTTCAACCGGGTAGGAATAAACGTGAACGGTTCGAATGTCACCATCAGCCAATTGGTGCTTGAAATTGAAGAAATTTCGTTCTTCATCCGCTGCACGTTGTCTTTCAGCGGCCACTTCTTCTGGTGTGAGCATGTTGATATCATCAATGTTCATACCCATCAACTGATGCTTAGGATAGCCGTAAAAATCTACTGCCGCTTGGTTTGCGTAGAATATTTCGCCAGTCTGCGGATGTATGATCAACATGACTGATTGATGATTTTCAAATAAATCCTCAAAATCAATTTCACTTTCAGCTTTTACGATGCTCAGATTGAACAACATGACCGCGATTACAGTCATCAACCCTATGAGTCTTCTCAAACTAGCCACCCCCCTGTAATCCTACCTTGTCTCTAATTATAAACTTTATTGGCGTATATCGCAATTTTCAAATCTAAAGATCCATGTCATCGCTCGTATGGAACATCATAAGAGTTCGGTGTATCGGAACTGCTTGTAACTCTTTCATGGAGATGCTTCGATGCTCTCATTCGGTTTGGATCAGTTATCACTATGAAAATTGCTTAAAACGGTTTTGAGCTAGGGAATCTCGGAGGATTTCATGGGTCTTGCTTGCTTCAAACAGAAGATATTGTTATGCGTTACTATGGTATCAAGAGTTAAGGAACTATTTCATACTGATACGCATCGAACCATTTGGCACGCGTTCACATACACTGATCATTCCACAGTCAAGGGTTTGCAGGTACGCTAAGATCTTTACAGAAAGCAATGATCAATTGTTTGATTGTCTCGCTCGATCGAGCTGCCACGGTGAGCACTTCTTCGTGTGAAAGCGGGGTTCCACTTAGCCCTGAAGCTTTGTTGGTGAGGCAAGAAAGTCCTAAGACTTGCATGCCCATGTGAGAAGCTGCAAGGGTTTCTGGTACGGTGGACATCCCCACCGCATCCGCCCCCAAGGTTTTTAA
>PWME01000260.1 GCA_003559235.1 Mollicutes bacterium
CGCTGCATCAGTTGTTCGGAAGCACGGGAAAGGAGATTTTTGAAACGAATCGGGTTTTGCTGACGTGATTCTCCGATTTTTTCGGTTGGCATTGTTATGGAAACTTTGCGCTGACCGTTTTTTTGGATGAGCTTCTTAATCATTTTTTCGGTAACCATTAAGCACCTCGCATTTTGATTCTGATTGGAAAAATGAATGTCTGATTATTCGAGAGGGTTACATCGTAGTAACGGATTGATGAAGGTTACATTTTCATTGGTGTCCTGTGATGAGGCTTGTCTTTCGGTAACACTGTTTTGTCCGGGTGCATTCAGCGTTTTTTTGGAAATTTGGTTTTAAGGTGGCATCGGGATGATACGCCCGGTTCGCCTCGTTTCAGGGCAGCTTTGCCGTGAATCTTCTACCCCAGCGGTTTACGGCTTCCACGCGGATGTCGCCGGAATTCTCTGGTACCTTTGCCCGGAACAGGTGGGCGGTGGGAACCGGATTGATCCAGGTTCGTCGCTCGGGCTTGTCCGGCCCGTCAAAAAGTTCGACAGCGAGCGGGTCGAGGCCCGTCTGTCGGGTCATCTCACCCCGGCGTTCACCGTTTTCATACCAGAAGATCTTCCACTCCGGATCCCAGTCCCAGATATTCGCGAGAAATTCGCCGGGGGCCTCCGGATCGGAACCGCGTTTGTAGAGTCGCATCTGGTGGTCATGGGGGAATCCGGTAGCCTTGTACTGCCAGCGCAACTCGCTACCGCGCACCTCGTATACGCCGTATCCGTTGGGTGTGCCGTCGAAGCAGATGGGGCCGGTCCACCAGGCTCCGCAGGCCGTCCCGTGGTTGTGTTCGTGGAGTCCGCCTTCAAAAACATGGTCGTTTTCATGCATGTGGGCGGAAAGCAGATGCACATGGTACGGTTCAAGGATGCGGTAGAGTGCGTCGCGGTTGGCGACGGACAGCCGCGGTGAGGGCTGGTCGCCGCCAAGGCGGAAATGCTGGGTGCTGAAAGCGGGTATGTGCATGGAAACGACCACCGTGCGCCCCGGCTCAATGCGTGCCAGATCGGCCTGCAGCCAATCCAGCTGGTCGCGGTCCAGATAACCGACGTACCCGGCACCGTACCAGAAAATGTTGTTGAGTATCACATAATGGATGTCCCCGACATTGAACGAGTAGTGCGTCGGACCGAAGAACTCCTTGAAAACCCGGTAGGAATCCTGGGTGGAAGGGACGTCAAAAAGGATGTCGTGGTTGCCTATGAGCTGAAAGAAAGGGATGTTCATTTTCTGGACAGCTTTCTCGTATTCGGGGAACAACTCCAGATTGTCGAACATCAGGTCGCCGCCGCCGATGCCAAAGAGCGGACGCTCATCCCCGAGATCACGTACCAGCTGCCGGATGTCGGGCACCGTTTCGTTGTGGAACCGTTCCACTTCGTAGGCGTTTTCGGTCTGGGGATCGGCCATCATCAGAAAGCGGTGGCTGGTGCGGTCATGCGGATCCTTTTCGAGCTCAAAGGATGCCTGCATTTCCTGGCTGCTGCCAGGGTCTATCCGGTGGTAGAACCGGGCGGTGCCGGTAGGGTTGACGGGGATGCGATACCCGGCGGGAAGGGAGATGTAAACGAAAGATCGCCGGTGGTCCGACAGCAGTTCAAATCCGCCGTCAGCATCGGTTTCAACAATGCGCAGCCCGTCGGTGACCGGCACTTCGCCAAGGCCGCGACCCCCGGCAGTGACCCGGCCCCGTATCCGCACAATGCGCCCGGCCAGCGGGGTGCCACTCCGGTCCGGTTCCAGGCCGGATGAAATGGCGCGATTGTCGATGTCCGATGCGCCCCGATGCGGATCATGGCCGTTGGCATTGCCGGTACTTCGGGCGAAAGCGCCGGGCGGGAGGATGAGTCCGGCCCCGGATAGCAGGCCGGCTTTTTTCAGGAAATTTCGTCGGGAGGCAAGAAACTGTTGAAGGGTGGGTTTGTCGGCCATGCTGAAAGTAATTGACAGTTGAATAGATTCGCCGGTCTGAAAAGAACGGAGCTACTTTTCCGGCAAAGGTTGTTATATAATAAAAAACAATGTGATAAAGGAGTGCCGTTTTCGCCGGGGCAGCGGCCAGCCGGATCCTGAACTAAAATGTACTTTACTGCCGCAAGGAACTCAAGCACATTTCGGATATTCATTGGCATTTTTTCTTTGGCGTATAGTTAAAACGTCGGCAAGCTTTCACTTTCAGCTTGCCGCGGTGAAGACTATATTCGGTATGGGTAACACGGATAAGGTTAGGAATAGCACACAAAAAGCTCAGGAGATTGACCATGTCCAGGGAAAACGCACACGTTCAAGCCATAAAAGCCCCGCACGGAACCCGTCTTTCCTGCCGGGGATGGCACCAGGAAGCGGCCATGCGGATGCTGATGAACAACCTGGATCCGGAGGTGGCCGAGAAACCGGACGAGCTGATCGTCTATGGCGGAACCGGCAAGGCGGCCCGTAACTGGGAATGCTACCACCGGATCATCGAAACATTGCGGCGGCTCGAAAACGACGAGACGCTTCTGATCCAGAGCGGCAAGCCGGTGGGTGTGTTCCGAACGCACGACGAGGCGCCGCGGGTGCTGATTTCCAACGCGCAGATTGTGCCCCGATGGGCTACCTGGAAGGAGTTCCGGCGGCTGGAGGAGCTCGGGCTCACCATGTACGGACAGATGACGGCGGGATCGTGGATCTATATCGGCAGCCAGGGCATCCTGCAGGGGACGTACGAGACATTCGCCTCCTGCGCGCAGAAGTATTTTGACGGCTCGTTGGCCGGACGCCTGGTGCTTACCGCGGGTCTGGGTGGCATGGGCGGCGCGCAGCCGCTGGCGGCCGCGCTCAACGGCGGGGTCTGCCTGGCGGTGGAGGTAGACGAAACGCGGGTCCGGAAGCGGGTGGATACGGGGTATTGTGACCGCATTTCGCACAATCTGGACGAGGCGCTGGAGCTGGTGCTGCAGGCCAGAAAGAAGAAGGAGGCGCTGTCGGTCGGCCTGGTCGGCAATATCGCCGAAGTGATGCCGGAAATTGTGCGGCGCGCTGCATCGGATCACGGACTCCTGCCCGATATTGTGACCGACCAGACGTCGGCCCATGATCTGCGCGAAGGGTATATCCCGGCCGGTCACACCCTTGAGGAATCGGCGGAGTTTCGCAGGCGCGATCCTGAAGGGTACGACGAGAAGGTGCTGGACTCCATGGTGATGCATGTCGAGGCCATGCTGGAGCTCAGGAAGCAGGGGGCTGTGGTGTTCGATTACGGAAACAACCTGCGCGGACAGGTGGCCGATTTACGTGGGATGAGCGAGGCGTTCGATATTCCGGGTTTTGTTCCCGAGTTCATCCGGCCGTTGTTCTGCAAAGGGTCGGGCCCGTTCCGCTGGGCGGCATTGTCCGGCGACCCGGAGGATATCCGTCGCACCGACCGGGCCGTGCTGGAGACGTTCCCCGAAAAAGAGCACCTGGCGCGGTGGATCCGCAAAGCCGGTGAGAAAGTGAGATTCCAGGGGCTGCCGTCGCGGATCTGCTGGCTGGAGTACGGTGAGCGCGCCGAGATGGGGGCACACTTCAATGAGCTGGTGAAATCGGGTGAGGTCAAGGCACCGATCGTCATCGGGCGGGATCACCTGGATACCGGCTCGGTCGCATCCCCCAACAGGGAGACCGAGGGCATGCGGGACGGGTCGGATGCGATTGCGGACTGGCCGCTGCTGAATGCCCTGCTGAACACGGCCTGCGGTGCCAGCTGGGTGTCGCTGCATCATGGCGGGGGCGTTGGAATCGGGTACTCGATCCATGCCGGCATGGTGTGTGTGGC
>PWME01000032.1 GCA_003559235.1 Mollicutes bacterium
ATCATTAAAAAACGCGGAGGCTAAAGGATTAACGCTTGCATTCGCAAGGCTTTTACGGTACAATAACAATGATTATAGACCAATTCAAGGAGGAAATCCAATAATGGGAAAACAAAAATTTGAACGGACGAAACCCCATGTTAATATCGGAACCATCGGACACGTCGACCATGGTAAAACGACATTAACCGCGGCCATCGCGACCGTTTTGTCTAAAAGAGGAATCGGAGACACTGTCGCATCGGACTATGAATCGATTGACAATGCTCCTGAAGAAAAAGAACGCGGAATTACCATTAATACCGCACACATCGAGTATTCGACTGACGCGCGTCACTATGCGCATGTCGACTGCCCAGGACACGCCGACTACGTTAAAAACATGATCACAGGTGCAGCGCAAATGGATGGTGCCATCCTCGTTGTTAGCGCAGCGGACGGCCCAATGCCACAAACGCGTGAGCATATCTTGCTCAGCCGCCAAGTTGGTGTTCCAAAACTTGTCGTCTTCATGAACAAAACTGACATGGTTGACGATGAGGAATTATTAGAACTTGTTGAAATGGAAATTCGTGAATTACTCGACGAATACGATTTCCCTGGAGACGACATTCCTGTCATTAAAGGATCAGCGCTTAAAGCCCTCGAGGGTGACGCAGCGCAAGAAGATGTTGTTATCGAGCTTATGGAAGCTGTCGACACGTATATCGATAATCCAGTACGTGAAACAGACAAGCCTTTCCTTATGCCTGTAGAAGACGTATTTAGTATTACTGGACGCGGAACCGTTGCGACCGGTAGAATTGACCGCGGTAAAGTTAAAGTTCAAGACGAAGTTGAAATCGTCGGAATCCGCCCAACCCGTAAAACGGTTGTTACTGGTGTTGAAATGTTCCGTAAATTGCTTGACTATGGTGAAGCAGGAGACAACGTTGGCGCATTGCTTCGCGGTGTAACCCGTGATGACATCGAACGCGGACAAGTTTTGGCGAAGCCGGGAAGCGTTACACCACACATTAAGTTCCGTGGTGAAGTCTACATTCTTAGTAAAGAAGAGGGTGGACGTCATACGCCATTCTTCTCAAACTATCGACCACAATTTTACTTCCGTACCACGGACGTAACCGGGGTTATCGAACTGCCCGAAGGCGTTGAAATGGTCATGCCCGGCGACAACGTGGAAATGATTGTTGAACTTATTAGCCCAATCGCACTCGAGCAAGGAACGAAATTCTCGATTCGTGAAGGTGGACGTACCGTTGGTGCGGGCGTCGTCGCTGAAGTTCTCAAGTAAACAAACGTTTAGAACCCGTTAAAGGCCATAAAGAAGGATCCGCGTGATCTCAATTCTTTACGGCCTTTTTTTTCACAGTCCAAACATGAAAAAGCCCTTTTTTGCGTGATGATATCTATGCTATAATAAACGAGGGACTATGAATAATTAACCATGGAGGATACTTACATGAAACGATATGAGACCGATCGCGTCCGCAACATCGCCGTGATGGGCCATCTCGGTTCGGGTAAAACATCATTTACCGAATCGGTTTTGCTTGTGAGCGGCGCAAAAGAGAAAAAAGGGGAAGTCGAACAAAAGAACACCGCTTCTGACTTTCTCGTAGAAGAACAAAATCGTTTAACATCCCTTTCAACGAGTCTTATTCCCACTGAACACGGAGAATACAAATTCAATTTCCTTGATACCCCAGGAAGCGAAGAATTTGTCGGAGAACTCAATCAAGTCTTGACCGTTGTCAAAGGTGCTGTCTTATTAATTGATGCCACAAAAGGCATTGAAGTTGGGACTGAACGCACATGGTTAGAACTCCAAAAGCGTCATATTCCAACGGTCATTTTCATCAATAAGCTTGACAAAGAAAACATCAAGTTTGAAGAGTTAATTGAAAAAATTCGTACCCAGTTTGGCAAACAAGCCGTGCCATTTTCATGGCCGCTTGGGCTTTCTGAAGCTTTCAACGGTTATGTGGACTTAGTCGATATGAAATCACGCACATTTAACGGTGCGGATGTCAGCGAAGGCGACGTACCTGAAGCGCTAACCGACACGGTTGAAGACTGGCGCGAACAAGTTATTGAAGCGGTCGCTGAAACGAGTGAAGAACTGCTTGAGAAATATTTTGAAGGCGAAACCCTTACCCCTGAAGAAATTGACACAGGCCTTCGCCAAGGCGTTATGAATGGTGAATTAAACCCAATCGTTGTGGGAAGCGCCATTAAAGATATCGGTGTTTCTACGTTGCTTGATATGCTTGGTAAATACATGCCAGCACCGAGTGAGCTCAAACCGATGAAAGGCCTAGATCCACAATCGAATGAAACCGTTGAGCGTGTTACGAAAAACGAATCGCCCTTTTCAGCGTATGTATTCAAAACAACCGTTGACCCGTTTATCGGTTCAGTAAGCTTGTTTAAAGTAGTTTCAGGATCTATTTCTGCAGGTCAAGACGTTGTTGTTGCAAACACGAAAAAACCTGTAAAAGTCGGAAATCTATTTACTGTACGCGGAAAAACACAAATCGATGTTGATACCCTTGGTGCAGGCGATATTGGTGCCCTTGCTAAGGCTGAAAATGTCACAACCGGCGCAACGTTGAGTGATCCGAAAAACCTTATTGTATTTGATGGCGCAACCGTCCCTGCACCAACGATTTATGTAGCCATCGAACCAAAACATAAGGCTGATGAAGACAAAATTTCATCCGCATTACAGCGTTTAAATGTTGAAGACCCATCGTTTGAAGTGAGACGTAATAAAGAAACCGCTCAACTTCTTATTGGGGGTCAAGGCATGACCCATATCGGGTTTGTTCTTGAAAAAATGAAAAACATGTTTAAGGTTGATGTCAATACGGTGGATCAAAAGATTGTTTACCGTGAAACCATCAAGAAAAAAACTGAAGCACAAGGACGCCATAAAAAGCAATCCGGTGGTTCAGGGCAGTTTGGGGACGTTCATATTCGCTTTGAACCGCTCAATCCAAATGAAGCAGAATTTGAGTTTGCAGAAGAAGTCTTCGGTGGTGCGGTTCCTAAAAACTACTTCCCAGCTGTAGAAAAAGGTCTTGTTGAAACGTTTGAAAAAGGACCTTTGGCAGGTTTCCCTGTTATCGGTATTAAAGCAACGCTTTATGATGGGTCCTATCACCCCGTCGATTCAAATGAGATTTCCTTTAAACTTGCTGCACAGCTCGCGTTTAGAAACGCATGCCAAAGTGCACAACCAACGATTTTAGAACCCGTCATGAAAGTGACTGTGGTTGTTAAAGATGATTATGTTGGTGACGTCATGGGTGATATCAATAAACGCCGTGGTCGTGTGCTTGGTATGGATCCTATTGGTGATGGACTCCAACAAGTCAACGCTGATATTCCAGAAGCAGAAATCACCACATATACCATCGACTTAAAGGCGATGACACAGGGTAGCGGATCATTTACCCGTCAATTTGACCGTTATGAAGAAGTGCCAAGCAATCTTGTAGATAAGATTGTTGAAGAAGCAAAACAAGACGATGAGAAAAAGTAAAGCAAGCGCGCTTCGGCGCGCTTTTTCCATGAAAAAAAGGCATCTAGGGATGCCTTTTTAAGTGGTTAAACAGGACGTAATACGAGTGCCAACTCGTCTAGCCCTTCAATGCCGATAATGGCAAAGATAATGACAAACACGAGTACGTAAATGACTATACCAGCGATAACACTAATTAATGCACCAAGTCCAGCATATTTTGCGTCTTTTGGACGGTCTTGATTCCAGACCAAAAACAAAATAAGCCCAACGAGCGGAATACAAAATCCGAGTACTGCAAAACCAAA
>PWME01000084.1 GCA_003559235.1 Mollicutes bacterium
TCGGAATACCACCAAGATAGTATCCTAGAAATAACGAAAAAACCAATCCAATTAAACCGACATTAATGTCTTTCCAAAATCCGATGATAATCGCTAGCACAACCGCTAGCAGTGACAGTATTTCAAGCGGCATGACGTGAATCTCCTTTAAGTCTAAAAATTAGCGTTTTTTACTAAAACTTTCTGCTTCAATCTTATCAAATTCTACTTTGGCCACTTTTAATTTTTCCGCGCGCCAATCTTCAAGGTTTTCCGTAAAGCCAGTGTTCAAGAATGTTTTCGCCATTTCAACCCCTAAAAATGGTGCCACAAGCCATCCGCCCATGCATAACACATTGGCGTCATTAATCGCACGGCATTTTTCGGTAGCCAATAATGATTCAACCGCTGCAGCGCGTACCCCTTCAAACTTGTTTGCGGTTAAACTCATGCCCATACCGGTACCACATATGGCAATGCCGCGTTCGAAGGTTTGATCAGATATTTTTTCAGCAACCGCTTTACCAACGACATAAAAAGGCGCTGGTTTATCTTCATCTACCACACCGACATCAGTAATCGTGTAGCCTTCGCTTTGTAAATATTCTTTAACGGCTTCTTTTAATTGAAACCCTGATAAATCAGATCCAATGATAATTTTTTTCATCGTTTATACACTCCTATTTCTTCTTTTTTAAGACATCGTGAATCGCTTCAGAAACTTCTTTTTTGGTAAGCCCAAACTTTTCAACAAGGAAGTCTTTTTTACCAACTTCACCAAAGTGGTCCTTAATGCCGACCCGTTTAAGCGGTGTTGGCAAACGCTCACCCAATGTTTCAGCAACCGCACTGCCTAAAGCACCGATAATATTATGGTTTTCAGCCACAACCACCGCACCGGTCTTTTTCGCCGATGCAACAATAGCATCCACATCAAGCGGTTTTACCGTATGAATATTGATAACTTCAACGGAAATATCTTCCTCAGCTAACATTTCAGCCGCATCAAGCGATGGTTTCACCATAATCCCACTTGCAAATACCGTAACGTCTTTTCCAGAGCGCACGGTTTTCGCTTTACCGATTTCAAACGTTTCACCTTCTTCAAAAATTGGATCAAATTCTTGGCGAATCAAACGTAAGTATAGCGGCCCATCATGCTCAATGATTTGTGGCATCAATGCAGCAAGTTGTACGCCATCAACTGGCTCTACAATCGTCATAGTCGGTAACGTGCGCATCAATCCAACATCTTCTAGCGACATGTGCGTACCACCGTTTAACTGCGCCATTACACCTGGATCTGAGCCAACCATTTTAACCGGTAATCCTGCATAAGCAACCGACACCGTAACTTGGTCAAAGACCCGTCGCGATGCAAACGGCGTGAACGTATGGGTAAAGGGACGCTTGCCCATGTTGGCAAGTCCGGCCGCAACCCCAATCATATTTGCCTCGGCAACACCCACATTAATGGCGCGTTCAGGATAGGCATCCGCAAACTTATTCAAGCGAATCGCTTTGCGTAAATCCGCATCAATGGCAATAAGGTCAGGGTATTTCTCTGCATACATAATTAATAAATCAGCATAAATATCGCGCATTTGTCTATTGGTTAAGTCCATATTATTTCAACCCCTTGATTGCTTCTTCAGCTTGTTCTTTCGTAACGGGCATATTGTGCGAACCGACTTGGCCTTCCGCAAAGAAAGCCCCTTTTCCTTTGATGGTATCTAAAATAATCATTGATGGCGCACCTTTATGATTTTGCGCTTGCACAATCGCTTCCTTAATCGCAGGAATGTCATGACCATTCACGACTTGGACATGCCACTTAAACGCACGCCACTTTTCATCGAGTGGTGCCGGGTCATTAACATCGTTCACGGTCCCATCAATTTGCATTTTATTGTAGTCCGTAAAAGCAATTAATGTGTCGAGCTTATGGTTGCCGGCAAACATCGCCGCTTCCCATATTTGACCTTCTTCACTTTCACCGTCACTAATAATGCTATAAATCTTAAACGGACTCTTGTCTAACTGGGCTGCTTTGGCCATGCCCACAGACACTGAGAATCCTTGACCTAATGACCCTGTTGTCATGTCAACACCAGGGGTTTTGTTTTTATCAGTATGCGATGGCAAGTTTGTGTTGGGTGCGTTTAAGGTCTTCAACCAATCGGTTGGGAAAAAACCACGCATTGCCAAAGCCGCATACACCGCGGGTCCGCCATGACCCTTCGATAATACAAAACGGTCTCGATCTGGTTTTTTCGGGTCTTTGGGATCGATATTAAGCACATCAAAATATAGTACGGCAAGCACATCGGCAATCGATAAACTTCCACCAACATGGCCTACACCCAAATGCGCAATACTTTCTAAAATATGAATCCGAATTTGTTTTGCTTTTGCTTCAAGGGTTTCTTGATGTTGTTTGTCCATAAATAGCCTCCTAATATTCCACAACATCGACAGAGAGTAACGCTGCCAATGCTTTCAGTGTCGCTTTGACATCACCGTAAATAACGGCGTAATGTGGTTCCCAACCATCTTTTACAAGGTTTGAGACCAGTGGCTCTACCGCGGTTTCAGGTTTAAACACAAGCGATGTACCAAAAAACTGTTGGGGTTTATCCAGTATGGCGCCACTGGCCACAAAAAAACGGAATGACCCATCGGGTTTTCTGCCAACTCTAAAGACTGTTGCTTTGGCTTCAGCTTTTAACCCAAACTCCATCGTAGGACCAATTTTACGGTTCGGGTGTACACCGACTGTAGCGCCTGTTTTAGGATGGGCTAGCGAGCATGCGCTCGTACCACAGTGCCAAAAAGTTAGCGTATTTTCTTCTTGATCCATCGAAACAGGGTCTCCTAAATAGGTTGGTTTTTCTGATAAAGATTGACCGATTACCATCGATAAAGCGCCATATGCATCTGCTTCACATGCAGCCGCAACGTTTTCATCGTTTAACATCCCAAGCACACCGCATACCGGCGTGCCATAGGTATCAAAGTAATCTGGCCAACACCTTGATGCCAAGGCTTTAACATTGTTGTTTTGGCAATAGTCTTTATACGCCTTGTAAAGCCTAATAAAATCAACGCGATTTTTATCGTTTGTTTTATGCAAATCGACCATACGGTTATGTGCCGAATCATTTTCTTCTTTAAGGTCTGCTTCTGTATAAGATTTTGCCTTTTCCATCAGTTCGCGTGACTCAATCGCTACTAAATTCACGCCAAAAACAGAAGCCATATCAAGGTCTAACGCGCGCCCAAAACCAAATCCTGGTGGCGTATGCCCAACCATTGCTAAGTTCAACCCATGCAATGATGCTTTAATCTTCGCCGCATGAACAACGGTGCTCAGATTTTCTATAACAGCGTCATCATCCGCTGAACCATAAACATAATGTAAATCATCATTGCGCATGGCTTTGTGAGCAAAGCCTGCTGAAAAAGCACCGGTCAATGCGTTTAAGCGAAGACGGGTTCCATTGATTACCGGTTCTTTTGGTGTCCATAGTACCATCGGTGCATCAAGATGATTCAATATTTCAGTAACGTACGCTGAATGCGCAAACGTAACATTTTGAACAATGATTAACGTTGGATGTTCATCTTGTATAAATGTACGTACATCATTAAGCGTGAGTAACATCGTATCAGGGACAACAATCGAGGCATCGATTTTTTTCAGTGTTTTTACACTCGCTTCAAATACCTCTTGCGCACTTTCTAAATGAAATGTTGGGACGCCAATCGGGATATATAAACATCTAAATTTTTTCACATTTGACTCCTTTTACCGCGTTTTTTTCAAAAAAAATACCA
>PWME01000008.1 GCA_003559235.1 Mollicutes bacterium
GTACTGGGATAGCACTGGCGAGCCTGTTCTCTGTTCCTAGCCACCGTGGAGCCTATTCAGTTTTCAAAGAGCTAGCAGGGCGCTTCCCCGTACCTGAGTCACCGATCAGCAGTCTGTCTCGTCAGGCACGGGGGCTTTCCGTGCGACCGTGTGTTATCAACGGTTTCGACCTTGCCGAAAAAAGCATTTTATTTTTATTCTATATCAAAAGTACTGCAAAGTCAATACGTTTCAACACTTTTCATTACAAATGAGGCTTTGGTCCTATCTTTATGACAAAGATGCGACAAAGATGCGACTTTTGGGGGGGCTTTCCGTGCTATACTGGTAGTGTGGAGAAAGTCTCAATCTCTTCCCTTTCCCAGAGAGCTAGGCGACTAGCTCTCTTTTAATACCTTTTTCCAAGGGGGACAGCGTATGTGCATCATGAAGAAAAAGATCGGAGAGCTCGCAATCTACAAAGCGGATAAGGAACACATTGTACATAACACCAGATACGACTTCGCCGACTGCCATACACATATCAGATCGATTGCAATGGCGGAGATCATCGCCAAGAACGTGAGACACAAGAAGAGACCACGGACACACAACAGACGGCTCCTGGAGTCGCATATCATACTAAGCGATGACGCAAAGTACAGAGGAGAGATCGAGGAACTCATAAGCGCACGCTGTGAGGACAGGAAGGAAAAATATGTGCACACTATTCAGAAGAGAGGGAGCAGACGATGACCGCATACTGTGTCACCTGCAAAGAGAGAACAGAGAAGAAGATCGAGAAGAGAGCGAAGCACTACTATATAGATGCGGAGCGTCACGGATACGACCAGATCAGATCGTACTGCGGAGTATGCGGTAGCAGAGTTGATCGAGACAGAGACCGCAAAACGACTATGAGATCGATGGAGAGATCAGTAGAGGGAGCACTGGAAGGAGGGTGGACTTATGGCAACGAAGAAGAAGCCAGGTCCTAACAAGAAGACGGGAAGGAAGCCTGTTTATGAAAAGTGGATTAAAGGAGCGGGACTCACTAAGATCAAAGGATGGGCGAGGAATGGTCTGAGCGATGAACAAATAGCCAACAACATTGGAATTGCAAGGACTACGATATATGAGTGGAAAAAACGGTTTCCTGACTTTGCTGACGCTTTAGCAGAGGAGAAGGAGGTCGCCGACCTCCAGGTGGAGAATGCTCTCTACAAAAGGGCGCTTGGTTACGAGTACGAGGAGGTAAAGATCAAGACCGATCGCCAGGGCGAGGAGATCACCAGGACGATCAAATCTGTTCCGCCAGACGTAACAGCGCAAAAGTTCTGGCTAGTGAACCGACAGCGAGATCAATGGAGAGACAAGATCGACAGCGAGATCACGGGGAAAGACGGAGAAGCTCTTAATGTTGTGCTTAACATCGCACGACCGAGTGAATAAAAGAAAAGGGAGAGATCACACAATCGCATGATTTCAACGTTTAGTGCGATAGCTCCACCGTCGGGATACCTACTACACATAGCGCCAAAAGGGCGCAATAGTTCCTCCTTCCTCCTTTGGGCTCCTAACCCAAAGGGGGAAAACCATTGAAGGCGGGAGATCATATGACGACGAAAACAATCGAGATCAAGTATACCCCCAACGCAAAGCAAGACTTGTTTCACGGATGCGGGGCGACGGAAGTTGTCTACGGAGGAGCAAAAGGCGGGGGAAAGTCGACAGGGCTATCGATTGACGCAATCGCATATGCCATACAGTATCCAGGAGCGACCGTCTACCTTTTCAGGGAGACTTATGACGACCTGGAAGCCAACTTGATCGCTGAGTTCAAACGGTTCGTGCCCTCAGAGCTCCTGAAGGGCGACTTCAATCATTCTAAGCATCAGGCGGAGCTTATCAACGGCTCTGTCATCAAGTTCCGATATATCCGCAACTACGCAGACGCTGTAGGCTACCAAGGACGATCGATGGACTACATCGGCATCGATGAGCTGACGAAGCACGAAGAGCGGAGCGTTCAGGAGCTTTTATCCTGTCTCCGATCTGCAAAGGGGTTCCCTGTCCGTTTTCGTGGGACTTGCAATCCTGGAGGAGTCGGTCATGCGTGGGTCAAGAAGCGTTACATCACACCGACGGAGTACGGGAAGAAGGAGACGATCGACCAGATCACGGGCAATGGCATCGCTTTTATTCCTGCGACGGTCTACGACAACGATGTTTTGATGGATAACGACCCTGCATACGTCCGACGCCTGGAAAACCTTCCAGAGAGTCAAAGGAAAGCTTTCTTGCACGGGGATTGGGACAGCTATGAAGGAATGGCGTTTGAAAAGTTCAGCGAGCGCTTACACGTTGTCGAGGACTTCCCGATACCTCCGCACTGGAGACGATGGAGATCAGCGGACAATGGATACACTGACCCATTCGCCTGGTACTGGTTCGCTGTAGACCCGCAAGGAACGGTCTACATATACAGGGAGTTTACAAGGACCTATGACGACATGAAGCTGACATACACACAGCAAGCCGAGCGAGTTGACGCTCTCAGCAAGTATAGCGAGATCGAGGACGGAGACATCAAGGAACAGGAAGAGCGCATCGACTACACCGTGCTAGGTCATGATGCCTTTGCCGTCCAGAGAGCAACGACAGGAAAAGCCCTGGTTGATTACTACGAGGAAGGCGGACTGCAGAACTTTGTCATGGCGGTCACCGATCGTAAGATCAGGAAGGCAACCTGGGTCGAGTATCTGGAGCCGTACGAGGACCACGAAGGCAACCTCACGTCAAAGGTGAAGATATTCCGATCATGCAAGATGCTGATCGAGACGCTCCCGCTCCAGGTGAACGATGAGAAAGACACCGAGAAAGTCGCAGAGACCAACTACGACCACTGGTACGACGGTTCAGGGTACGGACTCATCACATACCATATCGAGCAGTCAAAGGAGCCAGAGCAACCCAAGGGAGTCATTGCATCGCACAAAGAGAAGCTGATGAGAGCATCAAATCTGACAGGACGGCGGAGGGGATGGAGATCATGAGACGATACATGGCGTTAAGAGTCGTCAAGGCGAGACCGATGACCTGCGGGAACTATTACAAGTATCACATTGGAGCCAGTTGTGACGATTCGCTTCACGGGCTCCCAGGGTACGACATCCGAGACGATGACGGGTGCAAGGGATGGACGCCAAAACATTACTTCGATAGACGCTTTATCGAGCTCCAGGAGATCACAGATGATATGATCGACAGATTGATCGAGTCGCTTGAGCGTACAGAGAGCAATGAGGAGCCACGGGTAACACGGGTAAGAATCACACTTAGCAACGGCTATATAGTCGATGAGTACGCAACAGCATCAGAAGAGATAGACGCAATCATGCGAGCGAAAAAAAGAATCAGAGAGCACATGGAGTTTTTATTCCACGTCGCTGAATACGGAATAGGGGGAAGAGTCAATGAAAGACACGTTACAAGTTATGGAGACAGCGATGA
The DNA here is from genome assembly GCA_003559235.1 of Mollicutes bacterium. Classification (GTDB taxonomy): domain Bacteria; phylum Bacillota_I; class Bacilli_A; order Izemoplasmatales; family Izemoplasmataceae; genus PWME01. Next base: position 3,493 of record PWME01000008.1, read on the forward strand.
AACATCCCGTTCGGTGTGAGGTTATGGGCTGTCAGAACGTTAGCCAATACAGCATTGGACTTGAGAAGTTCGTCGGGAAGCAGTACAAGGTCTGCCAGGAATGCGCAGAGACCATCCATAGAGAGCTAGGGAGGTTTTTCGACAACGAGACAGAGGTTGACGAGCAGATAGCTGAGATCAACAGAGAGAGCATAGACAACAAAGAGGAAGAGGAAGCGGAGAAGGCTACCGAAACGGTTAAGGAAACGGTTGAGGAAACGGTTGAGGAACCCTTTCCAGAGTACGACGAGATTACCTTGGACAAGATCAAGAAGCA
>PWME01000162.1 GCA_003559235.1 Mollicutes bacterium
CCGCATCCGATTCGAGCACGGTCTCTTTTTGTGGAATTAATCGCCCATTATACCGTTGTGGATCATTTTGACGTGTGACAATAACAGACATGCGCTCCCCAATGCGGTGCGACGTGCGGGTTTGGTTATGGTGCACAAAAATTTCATGTCCTTGTTCAGTAAAGAAGACCAATCCTTCATCAGACATGTAAAAAACAACCGCATCACATGCTTCGTTTAATGGTAATGATGTTTCGGGTTTAAACCGTTGCCGCATAGTATCACGGCTTAATGGCTTGGCGACGATTTGATTTTTACCACTTTTTAACTGACAATATAAAACATCACCAACTTCTGGCCAATGTTTTTTTAAGTAAGGCAGATCGTCTTTTGAAACAAGCATATCCTTATGCAAACCAACATCAACAAAAACACCGAGTCCTAGCTTTTTTTCAACAACGTTTACAAGCCCAGCCCGCGCTGTATCAATCAAAGGTTTTTTTGAGGTTGCGACATGGCGTTTCTTATGATCAATATAAACAAATCCTTCAATCGTATCACCAACTGCTAGTTCTTTTGGAGCCTCTGAAATAGGCATCAAAATGGTTTCTTCACCACGACGCAACAAATAGCCTTCTTCAATACGTTTTTCAATCGTAAACAATGCCCTTTGTGCTAATTTAATCGTTGACATTAACGTCACCTCAAACTGTGATATGGTTACAGTATATCAAAATATGCTTTAACAAGCACGTGCGACAACCTGTATTTTACCGCACGGTTTCTGTTGCAATTCATGACGCGATTTGATAAAATAAAGCCGCTTGTAAAAACGGAGGTGAAAACATGGCAAACAACCGTCAACAAAAAAAACGTGTCCGTCAAGACATTAAACGCCGTCAGGCTAACCAAATCGTAAAATCAAGTTTGCGTCGTGCTGTTAAAAAAGTTGAATCAGCTGTCGAAGCAAATGATCAAACCCAAGCACATGAAGCACTTAATTTGGCGAATAAAAAGCTTGACAAAGCACTTGTCAAAGGCGTTTATCATAAAAATTATGTCGCCCGCCACAAATCGCGCCTTGCAAAACTCGTCAATACCCTTTAAGAATGACACCGGATCCGGTGTTTTTTTCTTTTTAAGCCGATTGGCAATAAAAAAGTCCAATCTTTGATTGAACCCCATAAGATTATGGTGGAGCCAACGGGGCTCGAACCCGTGACCTCTAGCATGCCATGCTAGCGCTCTCCCAGCTGAGCTATGGCCCCTCGAAAAACAATTGTACACGATAACGAAAGCAATTGCAATATATTGCGTAAAATTGTAGCCTACATCAAATTCGTTGGATTGGGTTTTCATTTTGGGCAAATATGATACAATAGAGGCAATCTTTTAAAAGGAAGTTGGCATATTTCATGAGATTTTTTTTAGGAATCCTTTCATTGCTCGCGACATTCACACTCGTTGGTTGCGATTCACAATCGCCTTTAAATGCGCGCCTTGAAGCGATAAAAAATACAACAAATTTAACCGAAAACACAGAAGTCATTGAAGACGGTGCATCAATTCAAAACAACCTTTTCATGCGCGATGGGGATTTCATTTATTCTGATTTCACATACCATAGTGGCCAAGGAATGGAACTTGTTGTAACGATGGAATCTGGAACACGGAAAGGCTATCAATACGACGAAGACAATGACTGTTGGATGTTTACCGATCTTGAAGAACGCCAATTTAGATTCTTCGCTTCTCAACACTCTAACGTTAGAATGTTGCCGAGTTCGGTAGAGTTGGAATGGTTCGAAATTGATGAAGATAATCAGGTTTATACATTAAAGCGCGATTTCTTTGATGATTTACGCGCTAGAACGAACATGAGCCAACAAGAACATTTCAACGCATACCAATTAACACTTGAAGATGATGCGCTAATCCTTGATGTTAACGTTTCACTCGTCTTAGATAGTGGTGAGGTTGCATCAATTGATTACGCCATAAGGTTTGATAATATTAATCAAACCGATGTCGAAATCCCAGATTTCAATTTATGTCCAATAAACACCGATTAAATGCGGTGTTTTTTCTTGCAAAACTTTTGGTAAACTCTGTATTTCTTAGTATAATAGTGCACAAGACTTATTGAAGGTGATGAAAATGCTAGAACTAAAAGATTTGGTAAAAAAATACGAAATAGGAACCTTTAAACAAACGGCATTAGACGGTGTTAGTCTCAGCTTTCGCGATCACGAATTCGTTTGCATTACTGGCCCTTCTGGTTCAGGAAAAACGACACTTTTAAATATGATTGGTGGACTTGATCGGTATGATGCTGGGGACTTACTTATAAACGATAAGTCCACACGCCATTTTTCTGACACTGAGTGGGACAGTTACCGAAATCATGCCATTGGCTTCGTTTTTCAAAACTATAATTTGATTACCCATACATCGGTACTTGCCAATGTTGAAATTGGCTTGACACTATCGGGCTTAAGCACACAAGCTAGACGAGAGCGGGCGATTGAAGTACTCGATAGGGTAGGGTTAAAAGATCACATATATAAAAAACCTAACCAACTCTCTGGTGGCCAACAACAACGCGTCGCCATTGCACGTGCATTAGCCAATGACCCTGATATTATATTAGCGGATGAACCAACCGGCGCAATTGACTCTGAAACAAGTCGACAAATCATGTCGCTTATTCAAGAAATCGCCAAAGATAAGTTGGTGATTATGGTAACACACGATGAATCCATTGCAGAGAAATATTCAGATCGCATTGTCGCTTTACGCGATGGAAAAATCGTTTCCGATACCAATCCCATTGAGGCCAATGGCGTTGGCACAACTAAACTCAAATTTAAGAAAACTGCGATGGCATTCGCGCAAGCGCTAAAACTATCCTTTAACAACTTAAGAACCAAAAAATTCCGTACTGCCATTACTGCGTTTGCCGGCAGCATCGGCATCATTGGAATCGCGCTGGTATTGTCCCTTGCCAACGGATTAAGCAACGAAATCGATCGATTAGAACGCACTACCCTTGCGGAGTTTCCCATTCAAGTTGAACCCACAGCGTTTGATTTAGATGCAGCGAGAAGAGGTACGCCGCTTGAACGCGTTGATGATGTTTGGGATAAGTTTCCAGATACCGAAGAAGTTTATGTGTACGAACCAACCTTCTCGCCTTTCCAACATACCAATATACTGACTGAAGATTACTTAAATCATGTCAATAAGCTTGATCCGTCACTCGTCAATGAAATTACGGTCATTGATAGTATGGAAATGCACATGATGCATGAAGTTGATGCAACCCCCATCATGCTAAATCAAGCACGCGTAAATTTTGGACCGATGCTTGGCCAAACGGATTTTTTTGAAGCGAACTATGATTTACTGACTGGCTCAATACCACAAGATCACACAGAACTATTATTGGTCGTCGATGAATACAACCGTCTAACATTAAGTATAATGCAAACCTTTGGGCTCAATGGGTCTTTAGATTCAGTACCTTTTGATACATTTTTGGATAAGTCCTTCCAAGTCTTTGACCATGACAGTTTCTACATTCGTGACTTTGATGTGGACGATAAACCTATCTTCAGCGTTCCCAATGAAAGTAATCGTGCCACACTCTTTAACAGTGATGATGGTATTGGTTTAACGATTAGTGGTATTGCCCGTCTTAGTGATGATGCGCTGGGTAGTTTCCTTTCACCTGGTCTTAAATATCACCCATCATTGGTCGATACGATGCGTGAAAAAGCGCAAGAATCTTTATATGCTGAAGCGCAATTAAA
>PWME01000176.1 GCA_003559235.1 Mollicutes bacterium
ATGCGTTTTTGCGTATTCAGCTAAGGTTGCGAGTGTGTCATCATCAAGCGCTAATATGTCATCGAGTAGCTCTACGGTTGTATCGGCATCATAAATAAACGCATCTTTTAATGATTGTTCGAGCGGGGTCACATCTTCTATATTAAAGCGACGTTCGAAATGTTCACAAAACCGGGTTTTGATCGTTTCGTTTTCAAACGCGATGACGGTATAGGCATTGATGAAAACATCGATGCCATGCACATCCGCAAGATCAAAGAACTCCCCATATTCAAGTTCATAAATCGCACTTTCATCCATATTAAGCATCAGTTTGACTACCAACAATACATCGAGTAACTGTAAGGTGGTTTTTCGTTGTAAGGTATCGTAATCTTTTAAGGTCAAGCCAAACAAGTCTTTGGCATCAAAGTCAACCAACCGCGATAAATCAAGGGTAAACTCTACATCCCGAAACAATAGTTGATGCGATGCAGGGTAACCACGCGTGGTTTTAAAAAACGGGTTCGCACCACATTCAAGTAAGTGGTATAAATAAGATGCATGTGCTCCGTGCCGCAAGGCTTCATGGAAAAAGGTTAAGCCAAAGGCATTGTGGGCGTTTAAATCAAGTTTGCGGTTTAACATGAAATCGATGGTGTCTTTAAAAAGCGTTTCATCTTCAATTTCTAAAATCGGTACCATCGCTTCTAAATCAACGTAATCGGTAATGTCATCAATGAATGCAATGTAAGGCAATAAGTGTTGGTGATACGCTACAATATCATGCACGATAACACTTTCTTCTAAACATTCATCATAATCTTTGGTTTCTACCATGTATTTAAACAAGTCTTCATAATGCATGGTTGCTTTTAAAAGTGCAATCCGATAATCTTCAGGAATCTTATAAACGTTATAAAACTCTTTAAAATAAGATGCTTCTTTCATTTCAAGCATAAACTCATACATCATTAATATTGCGTTGCCTTCAAAAGGAATCTTTTCAAGCGCATCAACAAGCATGTGCTCGCGTTCAAAAATGATCAGCACAATTGGCAATGTTAAATTAAATGGATTGTGATAATCTGAATAATCATAGGTTGTAATTAAATACGTAAAAACATCGTTGCTATTGTATGCGGCCGCGATTTCAATCGGGTCGATCATCAACGATTCGTTTACATACGGTTCAAATGCTCGTGCGAAGCTTTCGACATCATCTTCAACAATCGCCGCCGCATAGGGCGTGATTTCGAGCATTTCTTTGGAAAGAAAAAACGCTTTGTATTGATCAATCATCGCTGTCATCCTTTACCAAGAAAATCTAAGCATCTTTTGTGCTCATGCGTATTTTACGCACTTTGACGCGTTTTTCATTTAATAGATCATGAAATACCGAAGCCGCTTGGTCGGTTTCAAAGCCTTGTTTATCAACGACAAGCGCCATGTTTCGGCTAACATATAAAAAATAATGGGTATCGGTTTCTAACGCTTTCCGAATCGATTTATACGTGAAGCTTTGTTCTTGGGTGCCTTCGTCCCCTTCAATGGTTAAAGTGAAGCTATCTTGTTCAAAGGTATAAAAGAGTTCTAAACGGACGCGCGCGGCTTGATTGAGCATCCGTTTTTTATTAATGATAAATACATAAACCGATGAAACAATTAAAAAGAGCCCAAGCGCAATATAAAGAATTAAGAAATTACTAGACCCTTCGGGTTGTCTCAGGGTCGCATCAATAATTAAGTAAATGATTAATGCCATCGAAATGACAAAAAGCGTCACATGACGCTTCGTATGAATCGCGTGTAATATCAGGATGGCACGTTTATCATAAAGGGTTTGATTTTTGATCATCACATCATCGTGTGTTTGTGTCATCGTCAATCACGTCCTCATCATCTGGGGTGTTACTTAAATAGGATTCTAACATTTTGCCTAGCGCTTCATTGCGCGCTGCATCTTTAAAAATATCAGGCGTACCGCTTTCAATGCCTTCTGGTTGGTCGTCAAAGACGAACACATCAATGCCTAAACTATCGCCAAAGTCCATGTTTCTTATTAATCCGCGCATCATATATTTAAAGAGTGCTTTAAATAGCATCGCAAGGTAATACACTAACACAAACGGTAAAAAGACGAGTGTCCCTAAAACGGTTATTACCCCGATCAACCGTTTTTGCCAAATCGTTGCGAGTTGACGTTTTTTAAGCAACGTGAAATGGAATATTAAAAACAGTTTGAAAACGGGCGCAAACAAACGCTCAATGCCTAAAAAGATCCAAGTCGCAAGAAAGAGCGCGGTGTGGATAATAAGGGCAAACGGTAAAATAATACCCTTAAGCGCCTTTTGCGTTGATGTTAAATTCGCAAAGGTGCATAATAGTCGGTAGCTTTGGATTGATTGATCAAATGTCGCTTTCATAAGTCCCTCCATCTTTGGTTCATGTTTTGCCTAATTGGGTAAAGCATTTAAAAAGGTTTCCATGGATGTCATTAACGCATCATACCGTGACTCGACTTCATAGACCGCACGTGGCTTAATCCCATGGACAAGTTCATTGCGCAAAATACGACAGCTTTTCTTGCCTTTTCTTCGGTAAAGTGGTGCGGTTTGAAAAATCGTATCAAGCAATGCATCATCAACTAAGTCATACGGCCTTAAGGCGCGTTTTAATTCTGTAATGTTAAGGTTCATAAACTCAGAAAAGCTTTTAATGCGGTCGGCATTAATGCTATTGACAATTTTTAAGACGCGCGATTCATCTAACGTTTTTCCGATGTGGCGGTTAAGCGCGCGGGCAATTTCTTTTCTGGTTTGTGTGTGCCGATACGCTTTTAACATTGCTTTTGCGGCGGCTTCACAATAATAATAGCGCTGCAAAAACGCCGTGACGCGCGGCGATAAATCTTCTTTTACGTCAACGGTGAGCTTGTTTGCGGCGCGACGTAATAAATCAGCCATGGTGTTTCCCCTTTCTTAACACGCCCATTATAGCACAGTCAAGGGCAAAGAAAAAGACGCCAATTTTGGTTTATGACGTCTTCAAGAAAATCATTGTGTGCTTACTTTTTGTCTTTGCGTAGACACATAAACCAGTCTAAGCAATAATCCACATCTTCCGCTTCTTCCATACGCTTGCGCGCAATCTCAGTGGTGCTTGCGGGTGGGACGATTAAGTCATCACCAGGACGCCAGTCAGCAGGCGTGGCAACGCCTTCAGCATCCGTTTTTTGTAAGGCCAAAATAATCCGTTTGATTTCATCAAAGTTACGTCCCGTTGAGAGTTGGTAGTAAAGGATTGTACGAATGATACCTTTAGGATCAACCACAAAAACAGCACGAACGGCTTGGGTATTCGATTGACTTGGTTGAATCATACCGTATTTTTTTGAGACATCCATGCGAATGTCTTCAATGAGTGGGAAACGCACTTTTAAGTTTTTCATGCCTTTGAATTCAATTTTTTCTTCAATGGTTCTTAACCAGGCAATGTGTGAATGCAGTGAATCAACACTCAACCCGAGTAATTCAGTGTTCAATGCTTGGAACTCGTCATGCATGCTCGCAAATGCCATAAATTCAGTCGTACATACAGGCGTAAAGTCGGCTGGGTGTGAAAATAAAATAACCCATTTTCCCTTGTAGTCTTGTGGGAAATTAACCATCCCTTGGGTGGTGACCGCTTTAAAAGTAGGTGCCTTATCCCCAATGAGTGGCATCGTTGGTTGCATTGCTTCTTTTTCTTCCATGTGTTTGAAAACCTCCATACTATATTA
>PWME01000171.1 GCA_003559235.1 Mollicutes bacterium
AAATCCGTTTTTCACTGCCACCCGACTGGGATGTAATGGAAAAAGTGGTTAAGGGCGTTCAAAACCTCAAAGAAACCGAAATGCCTGAAGCAGACGCCCTGGTGGTGTTCAGCTGTGCCGGAAGGATACTCTCCTTTGGACCCATGATGAATGCTGAAATCGAAGGTGTTAAGCAGGTATGGAATGTACAGATGGCAGGGATGTTTTCCAATGCAGAATTGGGAAGAATGACCGGAGGCAATCTGGAAATGCACAATTTGACCACCTGCTGTGTGGCATTAAAAGAGAAATAAATGGAAAACAGCCTCCAAACCGTAATCGAATTCATAAAGTCTCATCCGCACATCGAAGCCGATAAGAAGGAATTGTTGTTGGGAGCACTGAATGCAACAAAAAAGGAACTCGATATCCTTGCCTTCAAACTGGACCGAACGGAAAAAGTTAAAAGAACCACGGCCATTCTTCTGGAAGAAACGATCGAGGAGCTGGAGCAAAAGAGATCGGCAGTAGAGGAAGCACTTATAGAACTCAAAGCGACCCAGGCCCAACTTGTACAGCAAGAAAAGCTCGCCTCCCTCGGCCAGCTCACCGCGGGCATCGCCCACGAGATCAAAAATCCGCTGAATTTTGTGAATAATTTTTCGGAGGTGAGCCTGGAAATGATCGACGAGGCCCTGGAGGAGCTCAAGATAATCGGGGGGAACGAGCATGCGGCCGAACAAGTCGCTGAACCCACAGCTCAACATGTTGTCGATACGGCTGCCGAATCCGTTTCCAAACATGCAACCGTTATAGTCGCCAAACACGTCGCGGAAGCCGTTGCCATCCTGGCCGATATCAAATCCAACCTTCTTAAAATCCACGAGCACGGCACCCGCGCTGATGGCATCGTCAAATCAATGCTGCAGCACTCGCGCGGCGGGTCCGGCAAGATGGAGCCGACCGATCTAAACGCATTGATCAGGGAATACGTGAACCTGGCCTATCACGGGATGCGGGCCGGGAAAGATCCGATCACGGTGGATATCGACCTGCAGCTGGATGAGTCTGTCGGTGAGGTGCCGCTTATCACCGAGGATTTCTCGCGGGTGATCCTGAACCTGTGCACAAACGCTTTTGATGCGTGTGCTGAGGGAAGTCGCAGCCAGGGTTCGTTCGATAGTCCGCTGCAATCCTCCGGTGGCTCCATCCCGGATCCGCCGCAAAGCGGCAGTCCTAGAAGAGTGCCTCCCTACAACCCCCGCCTCACCGTCCGCACCGCCAAAACCAACGCCACCATCACCATCGAAATCGAAGACAACGGCCCCGGCATCCCCGACGAGATCAAAGACAAAATCCTGCAACCGTTTTTCACCACCAAGAAGGGGACGGCAGGCACCGGGCTCGGACTCAGCATCACCCATGATATCGTGAAAGCCCATGGCGGCGTAATGGAAATAAACTCCGCCGCAGGCGAAGGAGCGGCATTCATCATCACACTGAAGATCAACTGAATTGGTATGGTAAAACTGTTCATTTGGCTCTCGTTGAGCGTTTCGTTATCGCTTTCGGCATCAGCTTTGTCCGTGGCAGCACCGGCAACAGCGTCATCATCATCGGCAGCGCCATCATCGCCGGCAGAAATATCATCACTGGCAACGGTATCATCGCCGTCAACGCAGTCATCCTCAGCAGCAACAGCTTCAACGGCAGCTCCAACGCCTCCGGAGAGCGATTTATCGGCGCAGAGCGATCTCCTGGTGGCCAGCGATTCGCTGGTGAGCAATACACTCTTTGTGGGTGGGAATGAAGGGTGGCGCTTCCACCCGGGTGATGACATGCAATGGGCCGATCCCGATTTTGATGACAGCGAGTGGAAGCTGATGATGCCCTCCGGCCTGGCGGATCCCATTCCCGATTCCCTCTGGCAGGGATACGGCTGGTTCCGGTACCGGTTTGCCGCCGATTCGACCATGTACAACAGGGTCTGGCACCTCTACTTTTTCACATGGGGCGCTGCCGAGGTATTCCTCGACGGCCGGCCGGTGAAATCGTACGGGAGGTTCTCCACCGATCCCGCCGGCGAAGTCCGCAATTCGCCTTTTTTAAAAATCCAGCCACCAATTGTTCTGGAACCCGGAGATTGGCACGTGCTGGCCGTCCGCTATTCCTACCACAGAGGTCCGCGCTACAAGAAGCTGCTGGGCAAACATTCCGAATTTTTTGGATTTGGGATAGGGCTGTCCAATGATATCCCGAATCAGCAGATCAGGGAATTCAGTGACAGTGCAGCCAGGGTTGCCTATATCTCAAGCGCCATGCTGCTGGTACTGTTGCTTCTGCACGGGTTTTTGTTCCTGCTCTTCCCGGCCGATCGTTCCAATTTCTACATAGCGATGATTGCCGCATTGCTGCTTGCCCACAGCATCCTTGCTTTTTCAACATACTTTTTTGAATTCGACCGCCTGCAATACCTGTTGCTGAGAGAAGTGCCGTTCATCCTGCTCGTAACGGTCGCCTTTTCCCTGTTTCCGGTAACGCTTGCATCCATGTTCAACCAGAAGCCGGAGCGGGCACATAAACTGCTCTTCCTCTTTGTTCCAGTAATGCCAGTTGTCCCATTTGTGTTTGACCTGGAAGGCATTTCCCTGCTGGTCTTTTTCGCCCTTGTCATCATGTATTTCTCGGTCAGGATACTGATCAGGGCCGTGAAACAGAATGAAAAGGGGGTTTGGTTTGTCGCGGCCGGTTTTTTAGGCACATTGGCAAGTGCTTTGGCCACGGTTGTTTATGAAAATGTCCTGGGTGGAACCGAGTGGCAAATCATATCCCTGCTGATCAATCTTGTCTATGTTTCCTTGCCGCTGGGCATGACCCTTTTCATGGCATACCGCTTTTACCATCTCTACAGCGGACTTGAAACCGAGGTTGCAGACCGGACCCGCGACCTGAGAAAATCGCTTGATAATCTTCGCGCCGCCCAATCCCAGCTGGTCCAGCAGGAAAAACTGGCCTCCCTTGGCCAGCTCACCGCCGGCATCGCCCACGAGATCAAGAACCCCCTGAATTTCGTGAACAATTTCTCGGATGTGAGCCTGGAGATGATCGACGAAGCGCTGGAGGAGCTAAAAAAAATCGGCGGGAAAGGGGACGCCATCGAAACCGTTTCCAAACAAAATGCTGAAATCGCTGTCGATGGTGCAACCGATACAGCCGCCAATCACACCGCGGAGGCAGCCGCCATCCTGGCCGATATCAAATCCAACCTTGTCAAAATCCATGAGCACGGTTCGCGGGCCGACGGCATCGTCAAATCTATGCTGCAGCACTCGCGTGGCGGGTCCGGCAAGATGGAGCCGACCGATCTCAACGCCCTGGTCAGGGAATACGTGAACCTGGCTTTCCACGGCATGCGGGCCGGAAAGGACCCGATCACGGTGGATATCGACCTGCAGCTGGATGAGTCCGTCAGCAAGGTGCCGCTCATTACCGAGGATTTCTCGCGGGTAATCCTGAACCTGTGCAACAATGCGTTCGATGCCATGCGGGAGAAAATCGATTCAGAATCAATCAATCAGGATGCGACATATTCCCCCAAGCTGACCGTCGGCACCAAATCCAGGAAAGGAGCAGTGATCGTTGAAATCGAAGACAACGGTCCCGGCATCCCCGAGGAGGTCAAAGACAAGATCCTGGAGCCGTTTTTTACGACCAAAAAGGGGACACAGGGGACGGGGCTTGGCCTGAGCATCA
>PWME01000244.1 GCA_003559235.1 Mollicutes bacterium
AAACTTGCTTGATTACACAATAAAAGAACTTGAAAACCGTCTTCTTGAAGATGGTTTTAAACCGTATGCCGCACGGCAAGTTTTTGAGTGGATTTATCAAAAAAAACAATTTGATTTTTATGAGATGACTAATATTGCCAAACCGCTTCAAAAAAAACTTTCACATACATTCACAATCAACACACTGGAGGTTTTTTCTGAAAAACGTGCTTCTGATGGCACAATTAAATGGCTATTTGCGCTTGAGGATGGTGCTTTAATTGAAACCGTGTTAATGCGTCATCCTTATGGTGATAGTATTTGTGTTACATCGCAAGTTGGGTGTTCAATCGGGTGTGCGTTTTGTGCGTCGGTACTTGAAAAGAAAACGCGCGATTTACGCGGGGGTGAAATGGTTGCACAAGTGATGAGTGCAGCTGCCTTAGCCAATCTAAAACCAACGCATGTTGTTATTATGGGAACTGGAGAGCCGTTTGATAATTATAATGAAACCATGCGGTTTATCGATATTGTGAATGCGCCTTATGGATTGGCAATTGGTGCGCGCCATATTACTGTATCAACGAGTGGGATTGTGCCAAAAATTGATCAATTCGCTAAAGAAAAACGGCAAGTAAATTTAGCGATAAGTTTACATGCTGCAGACAATGAAACTCGCTCAAAGCTAATGCGCATAAATAACGTATATCCATTAGAATCGCTACTTGACAGTGTTAAACGGTATGTTAAGACAACGAACCGTCGTGTGACTTTTGAGTATATTTTATTAGGCGGTGTGAATGATTCAATTGCGGATGCAGACCGTTTAAGCGATTGCATTCGGGGCATTAATGGCTATGTCAATTTGATTCCTTACAACTCGGTTGGTGAGTTTCCTTTTGTGCCTTCGTCTACTAAAACTGCCAAAGCATTTCATGACCGTTTAATGAAGCGCGGCATTAATGCAACATTAAGAAGAGAAAAAGGCGCTGATATTGATGCAGCCTGTGGTCAGCTGCGAACCAATACCATTCAAGAGAGGAAGAAAGGTTATGATTGATGCGCTTGTCGATAGATTAATGCATTGTGATAAACCACTGATTATTACCAAAACCTCAACACAAAGACATGTGTTACGAACGCTTACATCACGTAAAATTTTTAAGCCAATCCGCTTCATGACACCGCAAGAATTGAAGGCGACGATGTTTTTTGAGATTGATGCGAGTGTGCTTTTTGCGAGTGCAACGTATTTAAAGACATCACCTGCTATTGCTAGGATGTATCTTGAGGCGATGAACACAGTATCAACTGAAGCAAATTATGAAGACGCCATGTTGGTGCAATTACAAAAGCTTAAACAGGAGTTGGTGAAAAAAGGGCTTATCACCCAACAAAAACACCGGCTAGAAAGCTTTAAAAATCATCATATCATTGTTGCCCTTGATGCAAAGGATGATGTTGTAGAACATGCGATTGCATCACTTGAAACATTGGCACCACTTGAACGCATCAATCCACAACAAACAATTAATCAAACGGTGCACATTAACACGTTTGACGACCATGAGTCTGAAGTGGTATTTTTCTTAGAGCACATACGTAAATTGCTTGAAAACGGCACCGAACCTGAAACCATTGGCATTGCGCTGGCAAACCCGGCCTACGAATCGAGCATAAGAATGCTATTTCCTTTATTTGGCATTCCTTTGAATTTTATGCAAGCAAAACCCCTAACAAGTATCCCAATAACGCGTGATTTTTTGAACGCTTTTGATCGTTCTTCTGCAACAAACCTTCATGATCGCTTAGATGAAGCCTTAGAATACATAAAAAAGCCAGATCCACAAGTAATGCGAATTGCATCTACGATTATCAACGTTATAAACCCCTATATTATGGTAGAGGCAAGCGCAGACACGTTAACTCCGTTTATTCATGATGCGTTAACGCATGCGTTGGTTGGTAATCAAGATCAGCACGGTATTGCCGTTTTACCATTGAATAAAGTTGAAGGCACTCAGTTTGAGCATTTATTTATTTTCGGGTGCACTGAAGGCCACTTTCCAGCGTATAAAATCGAAGATGACTTGCTTTCTTATACGGCAAAACAAACAATTAAAAGACGCACTGCACGTGAAGAGAATACAGTGCGAAAGTCGATTTTGTTGTCGCTTATCAAAGGCACAAAACATGTTGCCATGGGCGCATCAAAAACGGTTCTAAGCGAAAACCACCACCCTGCCTCATTTTTTGATATGTTACGACACACATTTAACGTGAGCCCGCTAGCTAAGGTAGAGCGCATTAAGAGCACGCGCTCTAAATCATACGATAGGCTATTCGTCAAAAAAGAACGCGATCGTGCGCTTGCATATGGTGAACGTTTTGACGCTTTAGAAGCAATGCATCATCTGTTTAAAGATGACTATTTACCACATAACAACCGCTTTACGCCTTTGTCTGATTCTACAAAAGCCATGCTTTTTCCAAAGCCGTTGGCTTTATCGTATACATCTTTACAAAACTATTTCAAATGTCAGTTTCGTTATTTAATGGAAAACGTCTTACGCGTTGACCCTCAAAGCGAAACGTTTGCGATGATACTCGGAACGTTTATCCATGCGGCCTTAGAACAATATAGCACATCGATGCCGAGTGATGAAGAGCTTGAAACACTGCTTCATGACATTTTAAAACACTATCATCAACCGCTTGATGCTAAAGGCATGTTTTTTATCAAGCAAAGTTTCACACCGATACGCCGTGTTTTAAAGACGATTCAAAAACAGTTATCTCGCTCTAAGTATACTTGGATAGACCATGAAAAACGTATTCGTAAAACCTTTACAGTCGATCATAAACCGGTGACGTTTACTGGGGTTATTGATGCGATTTTAGCGCGTAAAACTGACGATAAACAAAAACTTATTTTACTGGATTACAAGTCTGGGAACCCTACCTTAAAACCGCTCACAATGCTTACAGGCATTAACGCACAATTACCGAGCTATCTCGTTTTAATCCATGAAGCATTTCGCGATATACCGCATGAAGTTAGTGGTTTTTATGAACAAACCGTCCTAAACAAAATGCCAAAACGCGATGGTGACACACCACTTGAAACCCGCATTGAACAATCCTTAAATTGGCAAGGCATCACAGTGAATGACCCGCATGAAATACAGTTAATTGATTCCGAAGTTGAGCAAGATGCTTTTATTCAAGGCTTAAAAGTCAACCAAAACGGCAGCATTAGAGCTACCAGTAAAGTCCTTGACCAAGATGCTATTGAAGCATTAGCAAAAACGTTTGAAACATTGATTGAAGACGCAGCACACGCCATGATGCAGGGTCAATTTGCCATCAATCCTAAACAAGCTAATGGAAAAGATCTTAGTTGTGCGTATTGTCCATATAAAGATATTTGTTATAAAAATGCACAAGACTACATCGAAACATCTGAGGTGTTTGAGTCAATGTCGGCGTTAAATGATGAACTCAAACAACGTGGAGGTGAATCGTAATGGCCATACAGTTTACGCCTGCACAAAAGCGAGCTGTTGAGCACCGTGGATGCAACTTACTCATAAGTGCTGGGGCTGGTTCAGGTAAGACCGCGGTATTAACCGAGCGGATTATTCGTATGGTTGAAGAGGGAATACCTATTGATAAGCTTGTGGTCTTAACCTTCACCAACGCGGCTGCTTTAGAAATGAAATCAAGAATTCGTAAAAC
>PWME01000109.1 GCA_003559235.1 Mollicutes bacterium
GCAACAACGGGCTGGTCGTGACCCGCGATGCCATAGCACGCACCCATCTGGGCTCGCGCATATCGGAGTCCGGGGTCATCTTGAGCCATGACACCATGGAGAAGGAACTCGATCTGATCATCGCCCAGACCCGCGATGCGGTCACCCGCTTCCTGAGCCCGGAATACCTGGGACAGACGATTGCCGACATCATGGCCTGCCGGGAGTACCTCGAACACCCATCAAGTGCGGCCATGGGACTGGGGCAAAGGCTTCGGTTCGATCAGGAGCAGACAGGCCGGCTCATCGAGGTCTTCCTGGGCGGGGGCGACAAGACCACCACGGGACTGCTTCATGCGGCTACCTATATGGCCCAGCAGATGGATGTCGAGCGCCAGTATGAAGTCGAGGCCGATGCCATGGCCCTGCTTCCGGGGATGAAACAGCTCGACAAGCCGTGGAACAACAACTGACCAGATACGGGGGAGGCGGCCGACCAGGGCCTCCCCTTATGCTGGCCGATGTCATTATGAACCAAAAAAAACGGAGATACCGATGAAGTACGTACTGGAATACAAGCCCCCGTACCTGATACGGGATTTGCGCGTCAACTGCCCGCAGGTCCTTCCCGAGGACTACCTGAGGGAGCTGTTCCCACATCATGAACTCGAAGAGCGGGCCGTGGCGATCTACGTCAACAGCTTGCTTGAGCCCCTGACCCATGAAATCGTGGGGATGGGCACACTCAACGCATCGATGGTCAATGTCCAGAAGATCTGCCGCACGGCAGTCCTCACGGGCACCCACGGGGTCATTCTGATCCATAACCATCCGAGCAACAACACCCGGGAGTCGGTGGCCGACCGCAAGATCACCGAAGCATTGCGCAAGGCTCTGGAGCTGTTCGACTGCAGGCTTCTGGACTCGCTGATCTACACCCGGGATGAAGTAATCTCACTCAGGGAAAGGGGGCTGCTATGATACCGATCTGGGTACGCATGACCATGAACCTGCTGCTTGTCCTGAAGACCATGGGCGCAGCTACCGCCCTGTACAAGCAGAACGAACCGGCCATCCGCCGGACACTGACCCGCCTTAGGCTACGCACCAAAACACAGTTAATCCGGCTCCGGCGCGACACAGGCAGCTGAGGCCCGCTACCATATCAACCACAACACAAAGCCATGGCATAGCTGTGGCTTTTGTCATTTCTAAACCAGATACAACTATGAATACCAACAACACCACAACCAAGGAGTCCCTGTTTTCCATCGGGGACTCGTTCTACACCCTGGAATCACTCATCATTGAAAACGATGGGGAGATTACCGAGACCGTCGACCAGTGGTTGGCCGAATACGAGGCCAAGGAGTCCGACAAGGTCGACGCCTACTGTTTCCTTGTCGGCAAGTACGAGGAAATCGCCGCAGAAGCCCGCAGGCTCACCCAAAGGGCCACGGCCTACAAGAACAAGGCCGACAACCTCAAGGACCGCCTGAAGACGTATATGGAACTGCATAATCGGCAAAAGATCGAGACAGGCCGGTTCACCGTCACCGTAGCCCGCAACGGCGGCAAGCTCCCTGTCGAGTTGCAGGAGGGGGTAGCGCCCGAAGACCTGCCTGAGCCGTTCCGCAAGGTCACCGTGGAAGCCGACAAGGACCGGCTGCGCCAGGCGCTTCAGGCCGAACAATCCATGCTGGGCCAGCTTGCCTATATCGGCGAGCGCGGCACTCATCTGCGAATCAAATAACCAAACAGGAGACCGATATGTTTGAAAAAGCCAAACGCAACAACACCCGCATCAAGCTGGCCATCACCGGACCCAGCGGATCGGGCAAGACCTACTCGGCCCTTCGGCTGGCCACAGGACTGGCCGGAGACGGCTGCATTGCCGTGCTGGACACCGAGAACAATTCGGCCAGCCTGTACGCCGAGAACTTCGATTTCGATGTGGCGCCTATTGACCCGCCCTTCACCAACGACAAGTTCGTCACCGCGATACGGCAGGCCGTGGAGCTGGGCTATGAGGTTATCATCCTGGACTCGGCCTCCCATTTCTGGGAAGGCATCCTGGAGTACAAGGATGCCCTGGACAGACGCGGCGGCAACTCGTTCACCAACTGGGGCGAGGCCAACAAGCAGTACAAGGCCATCGTCAATGCCCTGCTGCAGTCCAACGTGCACCTGATCGCCTGCCTGCGGTCCAAGACCGAGTATGTGATCGAGAAGAACGAGAAGGGCAAGTCGGTGCCCCGCAAGATCGGCCTGGCCCCGGTCATGCGTGACGGGGTGGAGTATGAGTTCACCACCGTCTTCCATCTGGACGCGGCGCACCAGGCCATGGCCGACAAGGACCGGACCGGGCTGTTCACCGATAAGATCTTCCAGATCACCGAGCAGACCGGCCGTGATATTGCCCGGTGGCTTGGGGGTAGTGATGCCAAAGATCATTCGTTACAGGGAGAATTTGAAGCTCTGGGGGCGAGCCTTTACGAGGATTGGCAGGCCAAGAAGGCTGATTTCTGCCATTACATCAGCGGCGGGGAGCACAGCGATGAGAATCGGCTAAGCGACCAAGATTACCGTAAGTTGATCGACGGCATGAAACGCAAGCATCAGCCCGAGGTCAAACTAACGGGAAACGGGCAACCGTAACATCCACCAGCACAGAGCCGTGGCCTTCGGGCTGCGGTTTTTTTTTTCGGAATGGCATATGGCAGTATAGCATACGCAGCCAGGCTGCATGCACAGAAGCCCCAAAGTACGACCCACTAACGCGGGTTTATTGTGTCTGCCTGCTCTGCGGTACGCGCAGGCAATGTATCATAGTGGTGTTAATCCTTAGTGCAACGCACAGAGAATCCGAGCGCCCGGTAGTAGCTGTCCGAGCCGGCAAGGGAGCTACTGAAGTACAGGCGGCGAGCGAGAGAACCAGACACGGAACTTGACCAATAGTCGCCTTGGGAGCCGACATAGCTGATCGAACCATTGCTGAAGCTACGGCTGCCCGCCAGGGGCAATTTGAGCGGGGAGGCAAAAGCTCCGGTACTGGTGTTACTACTCCAGCTTTGGCGCTCTTCTTCCCATTCTACTTCGGTTGGCAGCCGGTAACCTGCCGTACATGGATTGTTAACCCCGTTTACCCCCTGCCACAGATTATCGTTTAGCGGGCTGCGCCAGTCGTATGGGCTATTGGGTGCAAGGATAAAACTCCCGTGGCCCGGCCGGTCGGTACTGCTTAATGTGGAGGTAGATTGGGAGTTGCGTTTCTGGTGTCCATCGGCCCCGCGACCCCACTGGTACAAATCGCCGTAGGCCTGGTCATCGGTGCTCGATGTTGCCGCGCGCGAAGCCCCCAAATTCCGGTCCATCCAGATGCGGCCCGTTGCAGGGTTGGTCACCTCGACGACCTCGGTATCGGTATCCCTGGGCCAGTCGCCGGCGTCCTCCTGCTCAAAGTTGGCCGTCACGTTCTTCTCCTCATCCACAATAATTTCAACAGAACTGTCCTCTCCCTCAGCATCGCCCGACCACTCGACAAACTCCCAGCCTGCGGCAGGCTCGGCCATCAGACGCACCACCGTCCCGTGCTCATAATCGGCCACTTTTTGCTGTATGACCTCCTCCCATACGGTCCCTTCCCCTTCAATGGTGATGTTTAACGGGTATTCACGCCTTTCGAAATGGCCAATGACCATCAAATTTTCTTCAATACGCAGATTTAC
>PWME01000104.1 GCA_003559235.1 Mollicutes bacterium
AAAAAGCGCGAAAAAGCAATGTTGAAAGCGATTAGTGAGGAGACATTACGATGAAAGAAAAAACGCAAACGGGTGTTATGCTCAATGCTTATCCTGATAGTTTAGGCGGATCACTAGAAGCGATTGTTCAGTGGTTAAAGCGCAATGATGTACGCAATGCTTTTTCAGCGTTTTATATTTTGCCGAGTGTGTTTAATTCAGATTTAGACCGAGGCTTTTCAATCATTGATTATTCACTAAACCCTGTCGTCGCAAAAAAAGAAGACTTGGTAGCGCTCAATCGTTTAGGCATTGCGTGTAAGTTTGATTTTGTATTAAACCATCTCTCCGTACTCAGTAAACCATTTCAAGATTTACTTGAAAAAGGTGAACAGTCTCCCTATAAAGATTTTTTTATTAATTGGAATACTTTTTGGCAAGGCCATGGCACGATGAATGATGAAGGCATTATTGAACCCGATGCTAAACTGCTTGAAAACATGGTATTTCGTAAAGCGGGCTTGCCATTATTAAAGGTGACCATGCCAGACGGTCGTGATGTGCCTTATTGGAACACCTTTTATCAAGAAGTGATGACACCGATTCCAAACCCGCAAACACTCATGAAATCACTTGATGTGGCTTACCCGCTGGCTTGTTATATGACTGAAGCAATAAAGCAAGCTTTATCCGAAGATGATTCACTTAAAACACTCGATTTGGGCGCATTCAATCAATACTGTGATCAATTAATCCATCACGTGAAAAAGCACCGTCAATATTTAGGTCAAATGGATGTCAATATTCATTCGCCATTGGTATGGGATTTTTATGAAGATACCCTTAAAAAACTTGCATCCTATGGTGCGCGTATTGTGCGTTTAGACGCGTTTGCCTATGCGCATAAAGCGGTGGGGGAAGCGAACTTTTTCAATGAACCTGGTACATGGGAACTCCTTGAAAACATTTCAACAATTGCCAATCAATACAATCTTGACTTATTGCCAGAAATTCATGCGAAGTATGAAGATAAAGTACATCAAAAAGTGGCCGATAAAGGGTATCATATTTATGATTTCTTCTTACCTGGACTGCTTATTTATACCTTAGAAAACGCCAATGCGGATGCATTGGTTCAATGGATTCAAGAAATTATTGACCACGATTATCAAGTAGTCACGATGCTCGGGTGTCATGACGGCATTCCCTTGCTAGATTTAAAGGGATTATTGCCAGATGAAGCCATTGATACCTTAATAAACACCGTGGTTCGTCGGGGTGGCTATGTCAAAGACTTACACGGCAAACGCAACGTGTATTATCAAGTTAACGCGACTTACTACAGTGCGCTTGGAGAAAACGATCAAAAACTGTTATGCGCACGCGCCATTCATAGCTTTATGCCTGGTATTGTACAAGTATGGTATTTAGATTTATTGGCAGGAAAAAATGATATTGAAGCACTTAAAAGCGGCGGTGTTGGCAGCCATAAAGCCATTAATCGCACCAATTATACCCAAGCAATGATTGATGAAGCGATGAAGCAACCGCTTGTACAAAAACAATTGCGGTTACTGCATTTTAGAAATCGTTTCAAAGCCTTTTCACCAAAGGCGACCATAAGCGTCACCAATGAACCCAACCATCACCTGTGTATCCATTGGAAAAATAATGATGCAGAAGCTTCGTTGCTAGTGGATTTGAAGCAGCATACCTTTTCTATCAAAGCGATGGAAAACGCACAAAGCATCGATTGGAAAATGTATTGAGACTCACCAACGCTCATCAATAAAGCATCGTTTAGTTATTTAATGCATGCATAGCAAAGGTTATTTATCTTATACATACAAAAGGCGTCGCAGAGTCGCAACGCCTTTTGTATGAGGGTGTTAATTAATCATCATCTCCAAATAAAATCGCGGTAATGGGAATGAGAAGAAAAACGAGCCAGCTGTACGCATAAGCGTCACCATATTCACCCCAAAGGAAAAAGATAATAAGGGCGATAAATGGTGTATAGGCAACCAAATCGATGCGCTCTTTACGAATAAATTGCGCATATAGTAAGCCTGCAATCGGCATAAGTAAAAAGATTAACCATGTCGGATGCCATAAATCACTCGACAGTCCGATAACGATGTAAATCCCTAATAAGAAAACGCCCAAAAGGATGAAAGCGATTAAGTCGCTTATGCGTGAAAACTCCGAAAAATGAACACTAATTTGCCCGCTAATCAATCCCATAACTGGAATCGGTATTAAAGCGATTAATGCATAATGGTGTGATGGATCAGCCATGAGTGTATATGTGATATAAAAGGTTGTAGCGGCCAATGTATAAACCCCAAACGCTTTTTGAAGCGTTTTTTTGGTGCTTAAAAACCCTAACCCAGGAATGATGAGAAAGAGGGCCCACATCGGATGCCAAAGCCCTTCATACGTACCCGATAACATAAAAGCAATAAGCGCAAAGAATACACTAAGTGCGGTCATTTTTTCTAATGGTTTTTGAACTTCTAATGCGATGGCTGAAATCGGTACAAGCAAAAAGGCTAGCCATGCTGGATGCCATGCATCGTAGGAAAACCCAAGAAAGAAAAAGATAATCAATGCAACAAACGGACTAACCGCAATCCATTTATTGTCTGGACGTTCTTTAGGTTTGGTCACTTGGACAATGGTTTTTGCGATAGACCTTGGAGAACCAAGGCTTTCGATGAATGTTGAGGCATCTTGCTCACGCTCAACCGCTTCATCAATCATCATTGCATAATCTTCTAAAATCTCTGCAATTTCTTGCTTGTCAATATCACGGTCATTTAAGGCTTCTTCAAGCAACTCAAGAAAGGTTGTTTTCGTCATAAGAATCTCCTCCTAATAAAGCGTTAACTTCTTGTTGGAAACTAAGCCATGATGCCTTTAGTGCTGTGTAGTGTTCTTTTCCCTGCTCTGTTAATGTAAAGACCTTTTTGGGTGCTCCCATGCCGCTGGGTTGCTTCTCATGGGATAAGTAGTCGTCTTTTTCAAGACGCCTTAGTAAGGGATAAATTGTATTAGCGCTAACTTCAAGACGATTGCTTAAACGTTCTACCACATCATAAGCAGTCAATGGTGTTTCATGGATGAGGTGCAATAATACTAAGTCTAAAACCCCTTTTTTAAACTGTACATTCATACGCATCTCCTCTTATTGTGTATAACATAATGTGTTATGCACAATAAGTATACCATGTATGTTTAAGTCTGACAAGGGTTAAATGAAATACGATAAGAAACCCCTGTTTACAAACGGCGTAAATGATTTTTCCTTGTAATCAAATATGATGACATGATAATATGAATTTCAAGAAACGGTACAAAAATCATATGTTTCATTGTATAATAAAGATGGAAGGGTTTTCAAGCGAAGGGGGATCACTATGAATTCTAGTGGGAAAGACACCTTGTTAAGGGATTGTGGACGCGTGTGTGAAGTCGCACAAATTGGTGTGTGGGAGTACAATCAAGAAGAAGACAGCATTATCGGAAACACAGTTTTTTGGCGTTTACTTGGCTATGATGATGTAACTTCGTGGCGTCTGAATGATTACTTAGAACAGATGCATTCACAAGACCAAAACATTGTGAAAATGTATTGGCAACGCACCAAAGATTCGCATGAAAAAAATGGCGTGATGTTTCGTTATAAACATCCATCGGGCTCGATGCGTTGG
>PWME01000225.1 GCA_003559235.1 Mollicutes bacterium
TATCAAAAACCGAAGGGTTACCCAATGGTCGCCCGCGCTTTATGTTAAGAGGCCTAGAACATTTTGCCAATGGGCCACGGTTACATGAACATTTACAAACCTTAACAAAAGATGCGTTTAAGCCTTATGGTATGTTTATTGTAGGGGAAACCAATTTTACAACCCCTGAAGAGGCTTTACTTTATGTGCGTGAAGACCGGGAAGAATTTGATATGTGCATTCACTTTGAGCACATGCTTATTGATTCATACACCAATAAATGGTTGATTCGAAAATTCCAACCGAAGCGTTTAAAACGCGTGTTGGATCACTGGCAACAGATACATTATCCGGATGGTTGGAATGCGCTATATTTTGAAAATCATGACCAACCAAGAAGTTTGAACCGGTTTGGAGACGCGGGTGAATACCGTGAAAAATCTGCGAAAATGTTAGCGACCTATTTGTTTTTTCAACGGGGCACACCGTTTATTTATCAAGGCCAAGAAATTGGCATGACGAATCCCCAGTTTGATACCATTGAAAGCTACCGCGATGTTGAAACGTTGAATGTTTATAAAAAGATGCGCAAAACTTTTAAACTATCCCATGAAAAGGCGATGAATAGAATTAAGTACATGAGTCGCGATAACAGTCGCACACCGATGCAATGGGATGATTCAAAACATGCAGGGTTTTCAAGGGGTCGTCCTTGGATTGATGTCAATGCCAATTACCCTGATGTTAACGCCAAAAACCAACAAAATCGCTCGGATTCAGTGTTCGCGTTTTATCAAGCGTTAATTCAGTTAAGAAAAAAGCATCCAGTTATTGTTTATGGTGACTATAAACCGGTTGCACAAGACGATAAATCGCTTGCCGCTTACACGCGGTCATTTGAAGGTGAAACACTATACGTCATTGTGAATTTCTCTGACAAAGCACAGCCTATGGTATATCCTCATAATTTAACAGCGCGTGATGTTGAATGCTTGCTCGATAACATGTTAGAAGGAGCTGCGCCAAACCATGAAACGCTTGAAGCTTACGGGGCGCGCGTCTATCGATTGAAATAGGGTTTATTTGGAAAACCTTGCACAATCGGCTATAATGAATTAGCAAGAAAGGGGTGGCATTATGGCTGATATTAAACTGGTCGCCAAAAGAGCAGGTGTTGGTATTGCGACCGTATCGCGCGTTATAAACAACTCAGGGTATGTGAAAAAAGAAACGCGCGAACGCATTGAAAAAGCGATAGATGAACTTGGGTATCAACCCAATGAAATCGCGCGCAATATGATCAATCAAAAAACGCGCATTGTTGCGTTTATTTTGCCGCACTCTAATCATGTGTTCTTTTCTGAACTTTTGTATCTTGTTGAACAAAATCTTGCCCGCCATAAATACAAACTCATGATTTGTAATAGTGGTGCCGATGCCAATAAAGAGATCGAACTCGTCAATATGCTTAAGAAAAATTTGGTGGATGGGTTGATTTTGTTGACGAGCAATGCCATTGAGAGATATTTAGACCCATCATTGCCGATTGTCTCTTTTGACCGGCATTTTGATGATTTACCGTATGTCGCGGCAGATAATTATGCAGGTGGAAAAATCGCCGCCACTAAACTTTTAGAAAAAAACCCTAAAAAGTTGCTCTATATTGGTGATGATGTCCAAGGAGACCACTCAGATATTCATACCGAAGTCACAAAACGTCGACTCGGGTTTACCGATCATCTCGACACGATTGGCTTTAGAAATTACTCAACCATTGAGTATCCGCTCAATGATTTGTTTGTGCCTGAAGACTTCTTAGAAAATGCGATGGAAAAACACTTAGATGTCGATGGCATTTTTACGATTTCTGATACCGTTGCTCAAGTGGTCATCAATAAGATTGAATCTATGGGTAAGCGTGTGCCTGATGATATTTCTGTTATTGGGTTTGACGGGGTTCATTACCGCTTAAATATTGGTCGTACAATCAGTTCGATCAAGCAACCCATAGAAGCATTGGCTGAACGTTTAGTTGCTGGGGTATTAGACCGCATTCATGGCCTCGATGTTGAAGATTGCATTTTGCCGGTTAAATTTCACCACGGTGATACGCATTAATACTTGCGCCCTTCGTGGCGCTTTTTTTATACAAAATTCATGCTAGATATCATATTTTTAAACGTCTCTCTATTGACATATGGGTTCCATTTTTATATAATAAACCCAAATTTATGAAAACCTTTCCATATTTTTTTCACCCATTATGGAAACCTTTCCACTAAATAGTATAGACAGGAGCGAGGCCTTTGTTACTACAAAAACTAGATGCACTGACTACACGAACACATGACTTGCTCTTGCTTGGAGAGACGTTGGTTGATATTAACACGAAACCTTCTGGCGAAGTGCGTAAATCCTTTGGGGGAAGTTGTGCGAATATTGCCATCAATTGTCGTCGTTTAGGGTTTGAAGCAAACTTATGTGCGGCTCTGGGAAATGATAAAGAGGGGAAATTTTTGTTAAAGACGATGCAACGCCACGGTATTAATACTTCGTGTGTAAACACGGTTGAAGCACGCACGAGTGAAGTGTATTTACGTACAGGACAACTCCCTCCGAAACCGCGCTTTTTGAGACAAGCGGATTACCAAATAACCTACACCCATGAACTAAAAACGCTCATTCAAAATAGCAAGATCTTTCACTTTTCCTATTGGCCACTGACTAAAGAACCCGCCAAATCGGTTTTACTCAAAGCACTAAAAGATGCTGTGGATGCGAATTTAGTAATCGCCTTTGACCCAAACATTCATCCTGACCTCCTAAGTGATGAGTCACTCATGCTTGACGATTTGACGGGTCTTCTTGAGTCGGTGGATATTGTTAAACCTTCATTAGATGATGCAGCTCGCTTATTCGGTTCAGGATTAAGTAAATCTAACTATATGGACCGTTTCGAAGCGTTAGGTATTCCTATTGTACTCATGACAATGGGGTCTGAAGGGGTTTATGTAAGTCATCATGGTCGGCGTGTGCATGTGCCAACCAAACCCGTTGAAATTATTGACCCTACGGGTGCGGGTGATGCGTTTTGGGCAGGGTTTTATGCCGGTTTACTCCAAAATCTACCCTTAGAACATGTGTTAAAGCATGCACAACGTATTGGAGCTACCCCGGTTGGACAAATTGGAGCGTTGGCAAAATTACCACACTTCAGCCGCATTATGAATGAGAAAGATTGGCACGGTTAATACAAACATTCATAGCTTTTGTAATCTTGCACGTAATCTTGGTTTTTAATCAAGTTAATCCTTCATACAATAAACTCTTAAAAGAATACGCGAGTTAACGGAGGCAAAATATGCAAGCAGATGCGAGTGTAAAGCAAGCACCAAAACAATCGTTTAAGGATCGTTTTTTCGGTCGAAAAACGATGAACAAAGTTTGGTTTTTTCTTTTCTTGATTCCTGTTATGGTGCCATATTTATTGATGGTTATTATTCCTTTTGTTTTGGGTGCGTATTATTCCTTCACCGATTGGCGTGGAGGCATTGGTGATACGAACTGGATTGGTTTAGCAAATTATCGCGATTTATTAAGCAACTATCGATTTATTTACTCGTTCATTCGAACGGGCATTTACGCGTTCTTTAATGTCGTTGTCATAAATTTTGTTGCATTTTCATTGGCTTTGCTTGTGACAAGAAAATTGAAGTTGACCAATATATACCGTGCTGGGTTTTTCATGCCTAACTTAATCGGTGGATTAATCATTGGGTTCTTATGGCGCTATATTTTTAATTACGTACTCGGTACGGTTGGTTTTGGAATTTTCTCAGCCTCACCATTAGACAATAATTTGGCTATGATGTCACTCGTTATTGTTGTTACGTGGCAATATGCTGGGTATATTATGATGATTTATGTTGCTGCATTACAAAATATTCCTGAAGATTTGGTTGAGGCAAGTCAAATCGATGGTGCGAACGCGCTGCAACGGTTGCGAAATATCGTATTGCCCCTTGTTGCACCCGCTTTTACGGTATCAATGTTTTTGACATTGGTAACTGCCTTTAAACAGTTTGATACCGTATTCAGTTTAACGAGTGCGGGACCGGTGGTAATTTTACCAGACTATTTACGCGATTTTCTCAATGTTGAGGCTAGCTTACCACGTGTTCGTTTAACTGGCTTGTTGGCATACAATATTTATGATGTTGGATTCACGAATCGTAATTTTGCCTTTGCACAAGCACAAGCCGTTACGTTCTTCGTTTTACTCGCGGTGTTGTCGTTAGGACAAGTGTACTTTAATAAGAAGCGGGAGGTTGAAATGTAATGGAAGGGTTAAAAAAAGTTGGGCGCAAGATTTTTGATTATTTACGCAATCTCAATCCTTATGAGATATTAGCATTTACATTGCTGTTACTTTTTATATTCCCGTTTTATATTGTTGTTGTCAATGCGGCGAAACCGAATGTTGATGTTATCGAAGATCCTTTGAGTTTACCAAGAAATCTAACGGTATTTTTTAACAACTTACGAACAATATTTACGGATAGTCGATTGAACTATCCGAGAGCGTTATTCAATTCAACCGTTATTACAACATTATCATTGCTTTTAATTGGTTTAACCAGTGCGATGGCTGCTTGGGTGTTGGTACGCACAAAAACTAGGTTTTCATTCACCATATTCTTGTTTATTATTGCTGGATTGGTTATTCCCTTTCAAATTGTAATGTTACCGCTCGTTGAGTTATTGACTGCTTTGGGCCGTATTACTGGTTTTCAGTGGAGTGATACACACCATGCGGTCATTATTGCTTATATTGGGTTTGGAGCGCCTTTGAGTGTATTTTTGTTTCATGGGTTTATTAAATCTATACCGATGGATGTTGAAGAAGCTGCGATTATTGATGGGTGCAGCCGACCGCAAGTCTTTTTCCGTGTGGTTTTGCCCATTTTGAAACCGATTTTCGTGACTTTACTGGTATTGAATGGTATGTGGATTTGGAATGACTTCTTGTTGCCACTGCTTGTTATTGGACGCGGTGGTGAAACCACAACCATTCCGCTTGCGTATGCCAACTTCGTTGGTGCGTTTACACCGAACCGAAACTTGCAGTTAACGGCTTTGGTTTTAAGTGCTATCCCTGTCATTATTTTGTTTTTGTTTGCACAGCGCTACATTATTAAAGGCATGACATCTGGAGCCATTAAGTAATGAACATTCAATGCGTAATTTTTGATCTTGATGGTGTATTAACTAATGCAAGCGATGCCCATTTTACAGCATGGAAAGCATTGGCAAAACCCCTTGGCATTGATTTGCCTGATTACTTTGAAAGCCGTTTAAGAGGCGTTTCTAGAAAAGTGTCGTTGGAACGTATTTTAGCGTTTGGGGGAGTGGTTTTGTCTGAAACCGAACAAGCGCATTTACGCGATCAAAAGAATGCGCATTATCGTGCCATCGTGAGTACATTCGATGAAAGCAATTTATATCTTGGTGTAAAAACGCTCTTGGAAGCTTTGAAGGACAGAAATGTAAAAATAGCCCTTGGTAGCGCAAGTTTAAATGCGCCGATGCTTATTCAAGCATTAGGCATTGCGTCATACTTCGATTATGTTGTTAATCCAACCACATTAAGGAGTAAACCAGCACCGGATATATTCGTTGATGCCCAAAAGGCTTTAGGATTTGATGCAACGGACTGTCTTGGGGTTGAAGACGCGGTTGCTGGTATTGAGGCTATCAAATCTGCCAATATGCACGCCGTTGGCATTGGAAATGCTGATGAACTAAGTAAAGCAGACGCATGTTTTAAAACCATTCAAGAAGCGACGCCATATATACTAGACTGCACGAAAGGCTGATTCACATGAAATTGCATCGCAACAACCGTCTTAAGCCTGATCAGCTTGCGGTCGATGAGAGTGTGCTAACCACGCAAAACCGATACCTTGGTGTACGGGCGAATTTTGAAGAAGGGGTTCCATTTCAAAATTCAATACGTGGCACGTATCTCAACGGGGTATATGATAGTAAAACCATTCATTATGGTGAAAAAGTGTTTGGATTTCCTGAAAAAAGTCAAACCGTGGTCAATATGCCTGATGCACAAACGATAACCTTTGAAGATGAATACGGTGCCATTGATATGACACGTGCTCGGGTTGTTGCGTTAGAAAGATATCTTGACTTAGCGCGAGCATTAGCGGTGCGTACTATCACATACGAAACAACAGAGAAGCATCGCTATACCTTCACCTTTAAAAGACTTGCCCATTTAACAATGCATCCTTTGTTTTTAATCGATGTAACCGTATGTAGTGAAACATACAGTGGTCCCCTTTATGTGAAATCAACCTTAAATGGCGATGTTGAAAACGTTGTTGATGAAAAAGACCCACGTGCTGGGGGTTTTGAAAAACACCATCTTGTCGCCCCGCGCGTGACGGTTGATGATGATGCGGTCATGTTGCGGATGAGTACTAAAACAACAGAATTTGATGTTTATACAACCGTGACACATAACGAGCCCTTCACCATCGAAAAAACGACCCACGGTGCCGTATGCCACCAAACGTTCACCATGACGAAAAATACGAATATTCAATTCACAAAATATGTGCTCTACCATCATACATTAGATTATGCGTCACCTGAAAAAGCCATTCAAGAAGACTTAAACGAAATTCGTCGTTTAACGCTTGATGAATTAGAAGCGCTTCAACTTAAAGCCATGCATAAATTTAACAAGCGCGCCTCCTTACATATCGATGCGCCTGAGATACCGGATATGGACACTATCGTACGTTATAATCTATTTCAGCTTTATACGGCAGGGGCACACAATCCCCGCACCAATATCGCCGCAAAAGGTTTAACTGGTGAAGGCTATGAAGGCCATACTTTCTGGGATTCTGAGATTTATATGTTGCCTTTCTTCATGCAAATTGATCGGACGATTGCTGAGGCAATGCTAGCGTATCGGTTTGATCAATTAAAAGAAGCCAAAGAAGAAGCTAAAACGTTAGGAAGTAATGCTGGCGCAAAATATCCATGGCGCACCATTAACGGCCGTGAGGCAAGTGCGTATTATCCAGCTGGACAAGCACAGTTTCACATCAACGCCGATATTGCGTATGCGTTTGATGCGTATGCAACCTTGTTCAAGGATGAAAAATTCATTAAAGAACAATGCATTCCACTTATGCTAGAAACGGCACGGTTCTTAGCGACACATACATCAACACACAGTGATAAAAGCCATTTAAATCATGTGACGGGGCCTGATGAGTATACAACGCTCGTTGATGATAATTATTACACCAACAGTATGTTTAAGCACCACTTAACGCGGTTGCTCTATTGGTGCGATGCGTATCCTAATGTGGCAGCTATGGATGAAGCCGAAAAAACACGCTATGAAACAATTATTAAGACGATCGTTTTGCCATATGATGAGGATGCTAAAATCGATGTGCAAGATGCTAGTTTTATGGCCCGTCAACCATGGCCGAATAAAGCGTTATCACCGAATGAACGGCCGCTTATGTTGCATCATCACCCAATGACTTTGCAGCGAAGAAAAGTTTTAAAACAACCGGATACCGTGCTATCGCACGCGTTACTGTATAATCGCCCGCTTGATGTCATGCGTAACAGTTTAAACTACTACGAAACCATCACCACGCATGATTCGAGCTTATCCTATTGTATTCACGCTTTGCAAGCTGCACGGCTTAAAGATCTTGACAAAGCTTATGATTACTTTGTTAAAACATTGAGACTTGATTTAGATGATTTAAATCGTAACACGAAAGACGGTTTGCATTTGGCAAATGCAGGGGGCGTTTATTTAGCCTTGCTGCGTGGATTCATGGGGCTTACCATCGCGGATGAAGTTTCAATTGAACCCTATCTGCCCAAGGCAATGAACCGTTTAACCATGACGATTCGTGCCAATACCACAACCCATGTTCATGTTGACGTAAGCCGTCAAGGTGTTGCATTAAAATCTGAAAGCAATACGACACTAATTGTTTACGGAAAACAACACGTGTTAAAAGCGTATGAAACCTTAAGTGTTCCTTATCAAGATTAATTTGGTAATAACCACAGCCATCGTGTTGTGGAAAAAATAATTGGAGGTAGATTATGAAGAAATTTTTATTGTTATTTGTCAGCTTAATGCTGGCGTTCACGGTTGCAGCTTGTAATGGTACTGATGATCCAGATGATGGAGATCTTGGTGATGTTGAAAGATTGGTCATCTACCAAAACAAAGTTGAAATCGATGCAGAATTATCTGCTTATGCAGAAGCATGGGGTAACGCAAACAATGTAATCGTTGAAGTTCGTACGTGCGGTGGCGATGCTTGTGCTTACGCCGACAACTTACAAACAGAATTCTTACGCGCAAGAGAACCAGACATCTTCGTTATTGAAGGTCTCGGTCAATATCTTGACTTTGCAGAAAAGATTTATGATATGACTGGTGCAGACTGGATTGACGACACAGACGTTCCTCTTGTTGCACCAAACGGTGAAATTGTTGGCTTCCCTGTTAACTTTGAAGGTTGGGGTATGGCTTTCAATAGAGATATCCTTGATGAAGCGGGTATTGATCCTGATACCTTAACATCTCGTGAAGGGTATGCAGCCGCATTCGCAACCCTTGAAGACATGAAAGATGAACTTGGGCTTGATACGGTTGTATCATTTACTACCCAAGCAGACATGACATGGGTTACTGGACTGCATAACTTTAATGGGTATCTTTCAAGCGGCCTCGATTACAATGATGATTCAGTAATTACTGATCTCTTAGCAGGTGTTGCCCATCGCGATCGCTTAGAAGCGCTAGCTGACTGGGTAGAACTCCTTAATATGTACACAGAAGAAAGCTTATTGATTTCTGGTACGTATGAAGAGCAAGTCAATAGCTTCAAAACTGGACGCGCTGCGTTTGTACACCAAGGAAACTGGATTGACCCACAATTAATCGAAGATGGCGGAATTGATTTTGAAGTTGGTTATGCACCACACGCTTCAGGACTCGGTGAAGTTGATTCGATCTTTGTTGCACCACCATCTTACTATGTTGTAAATGTTGACAGCACGCCTGAGAGAAGAGACTTAGCGGTTCAATTCTTGAATGACATGGCGTTAACTGAAGCAGGACATAAGTACATGGTAGAAGATGCAAACTATGTACCTGCCTTTAATAGTGTAGAATTGCTTCCAACTTCGCCATTATCAGCAGAAGTAACACGCTGGGCTCAAGATGGTAACATTTATGCTTGGTGGCAAAATGACATGCCTACAGGATTTGGTATGGGTGAGATTGGTCCAATCTATTCACTCTTTGCCAATGGTACTATTGATAAAGAACAATTTATTGATGCACTTGAAGAAGAAATTGAAACACTAGCAGACTAAATCATACAACGATTGATTACGTTGCGATGATACAAGGATAAGACGTGCGTCTTATCCTTGTTCATTGTTATGGCTTGGAGGCGTATTTATGCATAAGATCGCTGATGACTTAAAAACAAAGACTGGTTGGGAACTTATAAAAACTGCCTATCATGCATCCGATGCCATTGGAGATGGGACAAGGTTTCTAATTGGCAATGGGTATTTGGGGTACCGCGGGACGTTTGCTGAAAACACTAAGGAAGATTATGTTGCTTGCGTTGTTACGGATACTTGGGATAATGCCGATGGTAAATGGGAAGAACTTGTCACAGTTCCCAATGCCTTATGGACAACACTAAGTGTTGATGGAACACCGTTTTCTGTAAAAACCCATCACGGCGCATTTGAAAAAACCCTAGATCTTAAAGGGGCTTTGAACCATTCATCTGTATCCCATACATTTAATCATGGGGCAACGGTTTCAGTAAAAGAATCAAAGTTTGCAAGCTACGCATTAAAACATGTCGTTGCGATGCGTTATGAGGTTGCAACTGATCAAGCGGTTGATATTGCCATTACAACGGGCATTGATTCTGATGTATGGAGTATGAATGGAAACCATTTCGCCAAAAGTGATTATTTTATTCATGAGGGTGACTATGGTGTTAACATCACCACAACCACGGCGAAAGATACGATTATCGTATTAGAAAAGACGGTGTGGCCAGAAGATGCTAAGGTTGATACCAAAGCACCAAAGCGCAAAGCGCACCTTCATATAACCCCTGATAAACCGTGTGTTTTTGAAAAATTCATGATTGTGGTAACGTCCAATGATGTTACCCATCCACTCGATGTCGCCAAAGATTTGTATCGTAAAATCTATGGCTTTGAAGCGCTTAAAAAAGCGCATAGTGCGGCATGGGATGCGCTTTGGACCATGCATGATATCGAGATAGAAGGCAACCTTGCCGATCAACTCGGCGTAAGATTCAATCTTTATCATGCGCTTATTGCAACCCCTGTGCATAAAGCACTGCCGATTGGGGCGCGTGGGTTGTCATGCCAA
Source organism: Mollicutes bacterium (assembly GCA_003559235.1). Lineage (GTDB taxonomy): Bacteria > Bacillota_I > Bacilli_A > Izemoplasmatales > Izemoplasmataceae > PWME01. The sequence goes on from PWME01000225.1 coordinate 10,478, forward strand.
GCGTATCAAGGGGCGGCTTGGTGGGATGGCGAAATTTATAATATGCCGATGTATTTATTCACAAACCCACTCATTGCCAAAAACTTACTAATTTTTCGTCACAAAACCTTAGATGGCGCTCGCGCAAAAGCCAAACGCCTTGGGTATGAAGGCGCTTTTTACCCATGGGTTAGTGGGAAACGTGGTGAAGAACTATGCCCGGACTTTTTCTTTAAAGATGTTTTAACGGGCCGTGATATTCGCAATCACTTCAACGTATGGCAAATTCATGTATCAATGGACATTGCGTATGCCGTTATGCAATATTACCATGCGACCCAAGATCACGCATTTATGGAAGACTACGGTATTGAAATGTTGCTTGAAATTGCCCGTTTCACAGCCTCACGGGTTGTTTGGATACCGCACCGAAACCGGTATGAAATCCATCAAGTCTTAGGCCCTGATGTATACCATGAAAACATTGACAATAACGCGTTTACCAACTGGATGGCACGTTATGCACTTAAGGTCGCAATCGATGCGCTTGAAACATTTTCTTCAGAAACCATTAAGCGTGTGAAAAAAACCATCCAATTGCGCGATGATGAAATAACCTTATGGCACGATATTATTGATAAGTTGATGATTCCTAGTCCAAATAAAGCGGGTGTCATCGAGCAGTTTGATCACTACTTTGATTTAGAAACGGTTCTCCCTGCGTCCAAACTTAAAGAACGTTTAATTGATGAAGGGGAATACTATGGGTGGCCAAACGGCATTGCAGTGTATACCCAATGCATCAAGCAAGCGGATGTTATTCAGTTAATGGTTTTATTTAGGAATCAGTTTACCGAAGCGACGCACCAAGCAAATATAGATTATTATGAACCGAGAACGTTACACTTTTCGTCTTTAAGCCCCTCCACGAACGCCATTGGCGCAGCACGCGCCAATCGCATGGCACTATCAGAAACGTTGTTTAGACATTCATTAAACATTGACTTATTGAACACAAAAAAATCTGTTACTGGTGGAACCTTTATTGGTGGAAGCCATACCGCTGCGAATGGCGCAACATGGCAAATGGTGATGTTTGGATTTCTAGGGTTAACGATGGAAGGTGACGGTTTGGTGTTTCATCCGCGATTGCCTCAATCATGGACCCGCGTTAAAACAACAATGTATTTCCGCGACCAAACCATTATCGTAACGGCTGATAAGGCGACCCTTTATTTAAAGCGTCGTGCAATGAGTATGGCCCCTATTTCTGTTAGTGTTTTGAATCGAAATTATACTTTACACGATACATTAAAAATTTCTATTGAAAAATCTTAGCCCTTTGTAGGGCTTTTTTTCACTTGTATGCATGCAGTGAACGCGTTATACTGAACATGAGTTTTTTATCCTATATTTAATAGAATCATCACAAGGTGATGCGTATGAAAGCAGCCCTTTTACAAACGTGTATAGACCGCTTGCATTTACGGTGTGGGGTTTGTCCACACGCGTGTGTTTTGCGGGAAAATCAACGCGGAAAATGCGGTGTGCGAGAAAATCAAGACGGCATCATCGTTGCGTTAAACGATGGGCTTGCGGTCGCAAAAGCCGTTGACCCTATTGAAAAGAAACCTTTGAAGCGTTTTATGCCAGGCACGATGATTTATTCAACCGCCGCCGCGGGATGCAATTTATCATGCCCATGGTGCCAAAACCATGCGATTGTGAATGTGTCACCATCTACTTATTATTTTGGATATCCAGTGCATCCAGAAGCGCATATTGTCGCTGCGAAAAAGGCACGTGCTAAGTCTTTAGCCATGACATACAGTGAACCAACTGTGGCATTAGAATAAACACAGGCGATTTTTAAATACGCAAAGCAAGCAGGGTTGAAGACTGTGTTTGTAAGTAATGGGTATATTACATTAGAAGCTCTTTCTTTGCTTATGCCTTGGATGGATGCCGCAAACATTGATTTTAAAACCGATGATGACGCTGTGATGCAACAGTTCGGTGGTTTTGATAGCGGTGCAGTGCTTAAAACTATGCGAGCGATTAAGGATGCCGGCATTCATCTTGAAGTGACGACGTTGATTGTCCCAGGTATAAACGATTCATATGCCGCGATGCGTTCAATGGCAAAGACGTTTGTAAACACTGTGGGTAAAGCGGTTCCTTGGCATGTATCGCGGTTTTTCCCAGCTTTTAAGATGCAACATGTTGAACCAACATCTATGGATACATTAAAACAAGCAAAAACGATTGCTTTGGCACACGGTATTCAAGACGTTGTCCTTGGCAATGTATGATAAGGGGGATTTAATGATGGCTTTTCTTGGTGCGTTTGTCATGCCTCATCCACCGATTGCAATCCCAAAAATAGGGCAAAACAACATTAAAACCATGCAAGCAACGATTCGTGGAATGCAAACTATTGCAGCGCAGGTTGCCACAATCAAACCTGATACCATCGTCATTGCATCACCGCATGCAAAAGGGTACCATGATGCACTGACGCTTTATAGTAATCATACGATGATGGGTGACTTTAAAGCTTTTGGTTGTTCTGATATTTCACTCACATGTAAAGGGAACGATAACTTGGCAAAACAGCTAAAAACAGCGTTAAATGACGCAGGGCTTCAAACCATTACAAAGCAAGATGAATTTTTAGACCATGGTGTCAGTGTGCCACTTTATTATGTGTTAAAAGCCGGGGTAACGTGTCGCATTGTGGTTATCGCACCGGGTGGTTTTGATGCTTCAAACCATTTTGATTATGGTGAAGTCATTGGGGAAACCTTGCGAAATATTAAAGGAAACTATGTTTTTATTGCCAGTGGCGATTTATCCCATAAGTTAATGGCGCGTGGGCCTTATGGGTATGATCCTAACGGCAGTGTGTTTGATGAACATGTCACGCAAGCGCTAAAAAAAGGCGATTTTGAATCGTTACTGACGATCGACCAAACCACGGTTTATCGTGCTGCGCAATGTGGATACCATAGTTTCGCACTTTTAGGTGGGGTACTTAAAAAAACCGAAATAACGGCTATGTTACATAGTTATGAAGGCCCTTTTGGGGTAGGGTATGCAACGGCTAGTTTTTTGCGAAAGGATGACACCGATGCATGATTCTACACAGTCAAATCATCCTTATGTAGTGTTGGCTTTGCGCGCCATTACGTTTGCGTCAAATCATCGTAGGTTTTATACGGTTACTGATGATGATATCGCACGCATTGATGGCAAGCTTAGCCCGGTTTTTGTAAGCATTAAAAAAGCGGGGGCGTTGCGAGGGTGTATTGGGACAACCGTAACGTTTGAACATTCGCTCGCGGCCATGATTGCCTACTGTGCGAGTGCTGCCGCTTTAGAAGACCCACGCTTTTTGCCATTAAAGCCAGAAGAACTTCCTGATATCGATATTAGCGTCGATATCTTAAGTTCGTTTGAAGCGATTGAGGATCTAACAATGCTAGACCCTAAAGAATATGGCATTCTTGTTAAATCTAACGGCAAACAAGGGTTGCTTTTACCTTATCTTGAAGGCATTGATGACGCAAAAAAACAAGTCGCCATCGCGATGCAAAAAGCAGGCATTAATGCGGGTGAAAGCATAACGATTCAACGCTTCTTTGTAACGCGATATACAAGCAAAAA
>PWME01000024.1 GCA_003559235.1 Mollicutes bacterium
CTGCGTTACACGTTAAAACATGGGATGCCATATTAACGCAACCAGAAGAGGCATATTTAGTATATCTTTATCATGATAACTGCGAAGCATGTGAACGCCTAGAACCAGTGATTGCTGAGTATGCACAAGGCAATGAGCAAAATGTTGCTATCTATTTTGCTAGACTTGATGAACGCGCATTCAGCCGAACAGATCCCCCAGCATGGAGCTTTGATTCAACTCGTGTTGATCGTCCCATTACACCAAGCATCTTAACGGTGGAAAACGGCGAAGTTGTTGGTTCTCCTGTCGCATTTGAATCAAACATTATAAACTTTCTTGGGCGCTATGAACCCCCTGCGAATGACTAAAGCCACAACACTGAGGAGTAAACATGAAACGCCAAAACACAAAAGAAAAACGTTTATTAGCACGTAAAATTGCCTTAATTAGTATTTTTACAGTTTTTGTGGCCATTGTTGCAATTGTTGGAGCCATTGAATTAACCTCACGCAATGACCCAAATCCTATTAACGCATGGGATGAAGTAACTTTGCAACCGCATGACACGTATATTGTCTATTTTTATCATCCTGAGAATCGGTTTGAAGAAGTGTTAAGACCGTATCTTGAAGATTATCATGCCGAAGCAATAGAACGACCTGTTTATACGATTAATGCATTAAATGTGGAAGGCTCACCCGATTTTGATTTCCGTGAAGGTCGCGGGAATCAACTCATAATCATTAAAGACGGTGAGGTTGACGGTGTTGTGCAAGGCTTACACGCCATTGCGACGGTTTTAAGTTTGCCAGAAGAAGAGGCTTTAAAGACCTATAAAGAAAATCATTTACACCATTGGCTTGATAAACAGTTTTACATGGAAGATTTATTTTTTATCTTCTTATACCAAGAAGGTGAACGTTACGACGAGATAAAACCGCGTTATGAAGCACTGCGCGATGGCAACCGCATGGGTATTACGATTTATACCATGGATGCACAAAACGCCCATGGCATCCCTAATACCATTCGAGAACCTTTGGTGCTTTGGGGCATTCCTTTTGGCCACCGCTTTACCAATCCTACCGTTGCCGTTATTGAAAACGGTGAACTTGTTATGGTTGAAAAAGGTAAAGATGCGGTTAATGCCTTATTTGATCAAGTGGAAGCTGGAACGTTTGAAGTCGTTGAACAAGATTTCGATGACCCTGAAGACGAATCCGAAGATGATGAAGAATAAGGGAGACGATACCTATGAAAGCATCTGTTATCAAAGATTTAGTGAAAAGCCTTGGTGTTGAAGAGAAAAAAATCCAAACGGTACTGACGTTGCTTGAAGACAACACAGTACCGTTTATCGCGCGCTATCGTAAAGAAATGACCGGTGGCCTTGATGAAGAACAAATCCGTGACATTGAGCAAGCGTACACTTACGAAAAAAACTTACTAGAACGCAAAGAAGATGTCATTCGGTTAATCGATGAAAAAGGGTTACTAACCGATGAATTAAAACAAGAAATCTTAAACGCTGAAAAGCTTGTCGATGTTGAGGATTTATATCGACCTTACAAAGAGAAGAAAAAGACCAAAGCAACCATAGCGATTAAAAACGGCTTAGAACCGCTCGCAACATTTATTTTGACGTATCCTACTGAGGCTGCTTTACGCGAAAAGGGCGAAACGTTTATCAATGAAAATGTTGAAACGGTTGATGCAGCCATCGAAGGTGCTTTGCATATTATTGCAGAACAGGTAAGTGATTTACCAAAAGCACGCAAATGGATTCGTCGCCATACTGAACAACACGGATTACTCGTTGCGAAAAAGAAAAAAGACGCTACCGATGAAAAAGGCGTCTATGAAATGTATTATGCCTATGATTCACCGCTTCGTCAAACGAAGTTATTCCGTGTTCTCGCATTAAATCGCGCGGAAAAAGAAAAAGTATTAACCGTGAAAATAGACGCACCAGAAAGCGATATAATTGCCTATTTAACAAGAATCTTTATCGGCAGTAAACAGGGTGAAACCCGCCCCCTTATTGAAGCAGCAATCACGGACGCTTATAAACGCTTAATTAAACCATCTATTGAACGCGAAATACGTGCAAATTTAAGTGAAAAAGCTGAAACCCAAGCCATGCATATATTCAGTGAAAACTTGCGCGGGCTGTTGTTGCAACCTCCGATGAAAGATAAACGAATTTTAGGGATTGACCCAGCATTTCGTACGGGGTGTAAACTCGCCGCAATCGATGAAACGGGTTCAGTATTATCGATCGATGTAATATACCCTCACCAAAAAAGCAAAGAAGAAAACGTCAATCAAAAGCGTATTGATGCATCGGCTAAGAAAGTCCTTGATATGGTAGAAAACCATAACATCGATATTATCGCGATTGGAAACGGTACGGCTTCAAGGGAAACCGAAGCGTTTATCGCAGAAACCATTAAAGATAGCACACGCAAAGTATTTTACGTTATCGTCAATGAAGCGGGTGCATCTGTCTATAGTGCAAGCGAACTAGCCAAGGAAGAATTTCCTTCCTTACAAGTTGAAGAAAGAAGTGCGGCATCCATTGCCCGAAGACTTCAAGATCCACTCAGTGAACTCGTTAAAATCGATCCACGTTCCATTGGGGTGGGCCAATACCAACACGATGTTAGCCAATCTAAATTAACCGAGCAACTCAACTTTGTTGTTGAAACGGTCGTTAATCAAGTTGGTGTCAACGTAAATACCGCATCGTATGCGATTTTAGAGCATGTTTCAGGGTTATCGAAAAAGGTTGCGAAAAACATTGTTAGTTACCGTAAAGAAAACGGTGCCTTCACAAAACGCACTCAAATTATGAAAGTATCTGGACTCGGCAAAAAAAGCTATGAACAAGCGGTAGGGTTTTTACGGATTTTCGATGGCGAAAACCCACTAGATAAAACGTCTATTCACCCAGAGAGTTATCATATAGCTGACGCTATTTTAAAAGCACACAACGCCACAAAGTCAATGGTTGGTACGGAAGAACTCAAACAAGCATTACAAGTGGTTGATATCAAACCACTTGCAGAATCTTTGAACGCTGGGATTCCAACCGTAGAAGATATCATCGAGGCGTTAAAAAGCCCACTTTGGGACCCACGTGATGACATTGAAGCCCCGCTTTTAAAAAGTGATGCATTAACGCTTGAAGATTTGAAACCTGGTATGGGACTTCAAGGCACGGTTCGTAATGTTGTGGATTTTGGTGTCTTTGTGGATTGCGGTGTTAAAGAAGATGGCTTGGTGCATATCTCACAACTTCGTAAAGGGTTTGTGAAACACCCACTCGATGTTGTGGGTGTAGGTGATATCGTTAAAGTATGGGTTAAATCAGTCGATTTGAAACGGGGTCGATTGCAATTAACCATGATCGAAGAAAACGCGCATAACAATGGGCCACAATAAAACCAAAAAAGCGTAATATGTGTTGTTGACAGGGTTAGCGTTATCGGTTATTATATAATGGCTATCCCACTTGGAGTAGTACTCAAGTTGGCTGAAGAGGTGCCCCTGCTAAGGGCATAGGCCGGGTTAAACCGGTGCGAGGGTTCAAATCCCTCCTACTCCGCCACTGGCCCGTTGGAGAAGCGGCTCAACTCACCAGCCTTTCACGCTGGCATTCACGGGTTCGAATCCCGTACGGGTCACCAA
>PWME01000026.1 GCA_003559235.1 Mollicutes bacterium
ACCAATAATCATATGGTTCGATAGCAATAAAGGCAAGGATTCGCTTTCTAATAGTTCTGTAATCGACATATCTAACGTGTCTAGTAAAGCTGTAAAGGCTTCTTCATCAGGTAAGAATACGGTAATGCCAATATCCAGCAAATCAGGTATGCCTATGTCAGAAGCGGCTAAAATATCAAGAATCAACGCAAATAATTCATCATCAATGATGCCTTCTGCTGTTTCATCAATCATTGAAATTGGAAGTAAGACTTGATCAATAACATGAATACGTCCGTTATTGGTCACCACATCGCTTTGCGTGACATTTGCAATATTATTCAAGCGCAATGTTCTACCTTCTGTATCAATACGCACTGCCTCACCATCTGATAAACTTTCTGGACTTGAAGGTGCCATCGCACTTAAGACGGCTTCAGAGCGGTCATTGGCAAATATATGATAACGCAATATTGATTCAAGGCGTTCATCTTCAAGCAGCGTTTCTAAAGATAAATCAAGCGTATCAAGCAATCGTGAAAACGCTGCATCAGTCGGCGCAAATAGCGTGTAATCTTGTTCAACCTCATCTAACAAATCGTCTAAATTCGTGGCCTCTAATGCCGCAATCAACGTACTAAAGTCGCCAAATTTTTCTAATGTGTTTAAGAAAGTATCACTAACAACGTTTACCGTTTGCGTCACTTTGATGGCATCTTTGTTGGTTACGTTACCACTAATGATTAGTGATCCTTCTAACGTATATTCACCGGGGGTTTTGGCGTCATAAATCGCACGTGCACCATCCCAAGCAACCGGCAACTCTAACTCAGTCCCATCTTCAAGCGTTGCGCTGAATAATACTGGTAAGTTTAAGTCCTCAAACGCGGTTAAAACATCCACATCCATAGGGTCATGTGCTTCAACACTCACAACGTTTCGCGCATTGTTTTCTTCTTCATCAGAACAAGCATACAATGTCACCGAGACTAGAAAAAATAATAATATCATTACGATGCGTTTCATCAAATCATCCCTCTTTTTTTCTTACCTCCATTATACTGTATTTCATCGAAAAACGCATCCATTGCACAAAAAAAAGAAGGACAGTTTTAAAGTCCTTCTCTCATGTCGTTTAAAATGAAACTTTAACAGATTCGCGTTGACTTGCTTCTTCTACTTCAAAGAAAGTAGCTGCTTTAAAGTTGAACATACCTGCAATGATATTGCTTGGGAACATTTCGATTTTGTTGTTGAGTTTCATGACGTTATCATTGTAAAACTGACGGCTAAAGGCGATTTTATCTTCAGTTTCTTTTAAATTCGCCATCAACTCTTTAAAGTTCTCATTAGCCTTCAATTCAGGGTATTGCTCTTGCACAACCATAAGACGACTCAAAGCACCAGAAAGTCCTTTTTCTGCTTCAGCAGCTTGAGCGACGTCACCAGTTTTTGCAGATTGTGCATGCATTTTACGCGCTTCCGCAAATTCTTCAAAAATGCTTTTTTCGTGACTTGCGTACCCTTTGACAGTTTCAACAAGATTAGGAATCATGTCAAAGCGTCTTTTAAGTTGTACATCAATTTGCGACCAGCTGTTTCTTACTTTATTGCGTAATTGAACCAATCCATTATAACCACCAACAATAAATATAAGCAATACTAATACAAGAATACCAATAATAATGCCTGCGATGGCTCCGCCACCAATTAGAAATACCATATTAATTCTCCTTCGTATATTTTATAGTGATTAGATTTACAATATAACACCGCTATGTGCTTATCGGCTGCGGCCGCCACCGCCACCGCCACCGCGGGAACTTCCACCACCAAATCCGCCGCCACCACCGGATTTTGACGCACGCTCTTGAGAAATCCGGGCTTTCGCGCCTCTACGGCCTTCACGGATGGTATTGCTTAAATTATTCATGCCAGCGCTATAACCGCGGCGACCGCCAAGCCCATAACCAACCGCAAGGAATGTTGCACCAGAAGTATTTGAACTCGTCAGTGGCATTTTCACTTCAAGTTGTTTGATGACTTTATCTGCCATACCTAAAACTGTTGCATACACCAAATAGTGCTCCCATACAATAACCCCTGGCATAGAATAATCTTCAAAATTCCCAAACTCCTTTAAGAAGTTACCAAAAGCGTTCCATTGTTTATACAGTTCTTTGCCTTCTTTACTATATTTAATCCGCGTAAACACATAAGCTAAAAAGCTTACTGCCGTCACAACACCAATGACTATGGTTAGTGTTGTGTCTACATAAAATAAGAATGATATCAAAAACGCAATCCCGGCAATGGCAAGCGGCACCAGTGCCCATGGGGCTACGCGTCGTTGCAATGAAGGCAGTTCGGTATCGAAAAATTCATCACTTGCGCCTTCTCGCTTTGCTTTTGCCTTAAAGCTCTTAAACCGCGTTTCAAAGTTCGTTGCAGCAGCGTAACTCGCTTTAGGGTATGTTTTGATGGCTTGGGTTGTCACTTTAGAGCCATCACCAATCGTCGTAAACATCCAATCGACAAGCTCAACTTCATGCGCCTTTAAGGTTATCCCGTGATCTTCAATAAGATGCAACGTAAAGTCTGCTTTTTTTGAAGTGGTATCTTGTCCTTCATAATCAATTGTAATCACTTTGCGCCTAACAAGGTCTAATAACGTTGCCGTTAAGGCATCATCACTAATATGCTTGTAATGATATAGATAACTCATCTCAGCAGGTGTTTCAGGATGATCTGGTAGCTCCCGCAAATAATCGGCATTGAATACCGTATCATGGGGTGTAAAATATTTCTTTTGCGCACGCAACGCTATTAAAATAGTCGCGATGGCTGCAAGAATAGAAACCACAAACAAGCTTTGTGCAACCGTAATGAGTGTGTTAAAACGCGCTGCTTCACGCGCTTGAAAATCGGCAATGAGCGATGCATTGATGCCATCATCAATAAAAATATTTTCATTGGGAATATTCGGGAAATAATCGGTTGGCATTAAAACGCGAAACTCGAGAAATTCGCCTGCATCGACATCGTTAATGGTTAAGACAATTTGATTTTCAGAAACGATTTCAATATTACCATCTTGAATACCATGGCCCCAAATCCGTAAATCATCTGCAGAATATCCTGCCTTTTCAGGCATGTTAATGGTTATCGTTCCGGAAGTAATTGGGCCTTCCATATATTCAAAAAGTACCCAGTTAAGTTCAGATATATCACTGTATGTACTCACGGCACCGTTAATGGTAAAATCATATTCAATGCGAACATCACCTTCTAATCCGCCTGCATCACGCGCATTGAAAAAAAGTGATTCGCATTGATTCCTAACAGGTTCACAACGAATGGCTTGTCCGCGCTCATCAGCATCATTTTCAACAAATGAAAAACCAGTTCTTATAAGGTCAGTGTTATCTTCTCCATCTTTAAAAAATCTAATGGCAACACTGTCTTCATCAAAAGAAGCTTGATTTTCAGATGAATAAGGAAAGTTATAATCCTCTGGAAACTTTTGATAGTCAATATCTCTAAACCGAACAGTCATAGCACGATGATATATCATATCAAAAGATTCTTCAACGCGCATATTGCCGGCTTCATCTAGTGTCACGGTTGCTTCATAGTGATTGATCGTGACATCATCTTGATCAAAAATAAAAATCACCGTAAAC
>PWME01000166.1 GCA_003559235.1 Mollicutes bacterium
AAAATGATTGTTAAGTTGCATATCATCTTTATTTTACTTGGTGCAGCGTTTATTTTCGTCTTTGAATGGAATGGCTTCTTACGTGATAAATCATTTATTGAGTCGATTTATTATGCATTCTTTATGAGTTCAACCACCCGTAATGCTGGGTTCTCAACAATGGATGTCAACGATTTTTCTACGGCGACATCGATGATTGTCATGCTTTGGATGTTTATTGGGGCGAGTCCCAACAGTTATGGTGGCGGAATAAGAACAACGAGTATGGTTGTAATCGTGTTGAGTATTAAAGCGTTTGCGACAGGGAAACAAGGCGTTGTTTTTGCCGGGCGCAAAATTAAAGATGAAACCGTACAACGCGCGTTTATGGCGTTTGTGGCAGCGCTTGGGATTGTCTTTGTCGGGGTCATGATCTTATCAACGCAAGAATCGGCTTCGATGCATAAAATTATGTTTGAAGTGATGAGTGCGTATGGAACAACCGGCTTAAGTATGGGGATCACCGATGCGCTAACGACACTCAGTAAATTAACCCTTGTCATAATAATGTTTATTGGTCGATTGGGTATTTTAGCGTTGGTTATGATGGTGAGACCTTCCTATACCTCAAAGAAAGCAACGCATGAATATCCTGAAGAAAATATCATTGTTGGGTAAGGGGAAATCTTGTTTTTGAGTTAAATCACTTCATCCATAGCGCAGTATCAATTTGTGATGATGCAAGATAATACGCTAAGGCTTTTTCGGCAACGGACTTATCGATAGGAATATCCACATAATCCTTTTTATGATGACGAATATGGATGCATTTAATGTAGGTCAAACGTTTTTTATAGGTTTGTTCGTAGGCAAGTTTATAAAGATTTAATTGTAAGCGTAAGCGCTCTAAATCCAAATGTTGCATACGTTTTATATCAGCGATGCCTGTACCTTTTATATAAGGTGACTCTACAAGCAATGCCATTTTTCCAGCAGCGATTATTTTGCCTTGATCGTGCAAGGCAACAAGTATATTGGTTGCTTTAACATCAAATTGATGTTGTCTTTTTAACGCTATATAGCGTTGTAACTCAACATGATAATCATTGAAAGCATTTATTTCATACGCCACAATCCTCTCTCTTAAATCGACGCCTTTTTGTGCGGCGTTTTGCATACGTTCTTTGTCAACACGAACAGGTTTTCTAGGCATGAACTTTTCCACGATTTCTCCAATGCTTGCGATGCGTTGCGTATCTACATAGTAGTGATGTTTTTTTGCATCAAAGGTAATGGTTTGTCCATTTATTGTAAAGCTTTGCATGATGTCACCGCCTTCACATGTCATTATAACAAAGCCGGTTGAATAGACCGGTGCTTAATCATAAGATTTTTATGTGAAGGTGTGGTATAATGCGGTTGAATTGTGTTTTTATAGGACGGTAGTAACTATTTGGGGTGGCAAAGCATGCATTATTTAGAAAAAGAGTTATATGAAAAGATACGTCAAGACGCATCAATTTTTATGTTTTTGCAAGATGCGGCGTTAGATGGGGTTTGGTATTGGGATTTAGAGAACCCTGAGCACGAGTGGCTAAGTGAGAAATTTTGGAAGACGTTTGGCTATGACCCTTCTAAAAAAGAACATTTATCACGTGAATGGCAAGATTTAATCAATCAAGAAGATTTACGAACGGTTAAAAAAGCCATTTACAAGCATTTAAACAATCCGCAAAATCTTTTTGATGAAGTGGTGCGTTACCAACACAAAAGCGGTCATACGGTATGGGTGCGTTGTCGCGGCATCGCCATCTTTGATGGTGATGGAAAAGCGCGTCGGATGCTTGGGGCGCACACTGATGTCACTGAGCTTAAAAATACCGAACACCATTTAAGGAAGATTAAGGATGAATATGAGACGGTTTTTAAAGGCACACAAGATGCGCTCTTCTTGATAGATGTCGTCGATACAATGCAGTTTCGGTTTATCCGCAATAACCCTGCGCACCAAACCCAAACGGGTTTATCACTAAACATGCTTGAAGGCAAAACCCCGCAAGCGTTGCTTGGCGATGATGCGGGTGACACGGTTTCACAAAATTATCAACGGTGCGTTGATGCCAAAACGACGATTCACTATGAAGAAGTATTATATTTACCCGCGGGAGAGCGCATTTGGCAAACGACATTAACCCCCATTATTGATCAAGGGGTCGTTACACAAATTGTTGGGTCTGGGGTTGACATTACAGCGCGTAAAGCGCTTGAAAAAGCGTTAGAAAAACGCGCGAATTATGATGGGTTGACCAATCTGGCCAATCGTGATTATATGACACACACATTAATAAAACACATTCGTAAAAATGAACCCTTCACGCTTGTATTTATTGATGTCGATAATTTCAAATCGATTAATGATGCGCACGGTCACTCAGCGGGAGACCGGGTATTAAAGACCATCGCAGCGCGTTTAGAAAAGTTAACCAAAGCCAATGAGTTGGTCGCACGGCTTGGTGGCGATGAATTTATTATTATAAAGACATTTACACAGAATGAAAAAGATCGTCACACTTTGGTTGATTCTATTTTTAAGACCTGCTCACAGCCTATTCCAATCAATGATCATAGCGTCAAACCGATTAAGATATCCGTCGGGCTTGCGCATTACCCTGAAGACGGTAAAACGTATGATGATTTAATGCATAAAGCGGATCAAGCTATGTATGCGATGAAACGTAAAAATAACGCATAAACCATTAGGGGTGATGTCACAATTTAGGTGACACCACCTTTTTTAATGCGATGGATAGCAAGGGTATGGTACAATAATTTTGAGGTGGAGGCGACTATGGAGAAAAACCCAAAGCATATTGTCATAACCGGTGCGGCGAGTGGAATAGGATTAGCCCTTGTAAAAGTGTTTCTAAATCATGGGGCCATCGTCTTTGGTGTTGATCAAGCACCTAACCAACCTATCAAGCATGAAAACTATACCTACCTTAAAAAAGATATTGCTTCAAAAGAAGGGGTAGACGCGATGTTTGAAGCCGCAAAAAAGCACCTTGGCACGATTGATATATTTATTGCCAACGCTGGAATTGCGGCGTATAGCGCGATGCATACGATGGATTATGAAACCATAGCGTCACTGTTTAACATAAATACCTTATCACTTATTTACAGTGCAAAACGCTTTAAACAACTTATGGGGGATCATCCTTTTCAGTTTGTTGCGATGGCGAGTGTTATGGCGTATTGGCCTTTGGCAGGGTATAGTGTGTACGCTGCATCAAAAGCTGCGATTATGACATTTGTGGAAGGCTTTCGTCAAGAACTACCAAAGCATCAGCGTCTTCATACGGTGTTTCCTGTCTCAACCAAAACTGCGTTTTTTACCCGTGCAAAACAACCACATAAACCTTGGCTCATGCAAAATCCTGACCATGTGGCGAAGGTTGTTTTTAAGGGTGTTAAGAATAATAAGAAACGCCTATATCCTTCAAAACTGTTTCGTGTGACGCATGCGCTATGCCCATGGTGTTTGTGGTTTTACAAAAAGCGCGAAAAAGCAATGTTGAAAGCGATTAGTGAGGAGACATTACGATGAAAGAAAAAACGCAAACGGGTGTTATGCTCAATGCTTATCCTGATAGTTTAGGCGGATCACTAGAAGC
>PWME01000057.1 GCA_003559235.1 Mollicutes bacterium
GCCCATCTTCTGATTCAATATAAGCACCGAGAGATAGATTACTGCCAACTTCTACGTTTGGTAAACTACCATGCCAATGATCGCCATGCACATACGCCACAACCTCTTCATCATTACGGCGATCAAGGATTCTAAATTCACCTGTTTCTCCCTCGCCGTGGTCGTGATCATGGTCGTCCTCATCTTCACCATTCCCACAAGCGGCGATTGTAATTGTGGCCAACGCTATAATTGCCATTAAAAATAACTTTTTCATAATAAACCTCCACTATAATTTGAGCTAATCATAGCATTAACAATAACCAAATGCAAATCATTCGCATTTAGAAATGCTAAAAAATAAAAACACCCGACTAAGCGGGTGTCCCAAACCTAAATTCTCGGTTTGGCTTTATAGGAAGTATGAAGCAATTGGTGAGCTTTTTGACTGCCAGGTTTTTCAAGAAAGTCTTGATTCAATTTTTTAACCATTGTATTTTCATGAGATTTTCTTCGCATTGAAGCGCCATCAATTGCATAAAGCGCTGCCTGACGTTTTTTCAATGTTTCTATATCACCGTGATGAAACGGTTGGCCGCCACCGCCAATACAACCCCCGGGACATGCCATGATTTCAATGGCATCAAAATCACTGCGTCCATCACGAATAGCCTCTAGTAGTTTCCGCGCATTGCCTAGTTCATGGGCAATACCAATTTTTAAAGACCGGTCGCCGACTTGTAAGGTTGCTTCACGAATGCCATCAAATCCACGCATTTGTTTAAAGTCAACTTCTTTTAATTCTTTTCCTGTTATCATTTCATACGCGGTACGCGTCGCTGCTTCGATGACACCACCCGTGGTCCCAAATATTGCGGCTGCACCGGTTGATTCACCAAGCAAATCATCAAAGCGATCATCGGATAGCTTTGAAAAATCAATCGCGGCTTCTTTAATCATGCGTGCGAGTTCACGGGTAGAAATAACATAATCAACATCGTTTAACCCATTATGATTAAGTTCTTCACGCGCAGATTCTGCTTTTTTTGCCAAACACGGCATCACACTAACCATGACAATGTCATCTGGATTCATATTAGTTTGTTCGGCGTAATAAGTTTTTGAGAGCGCCCCAAGCATTTGTTGGGGAGATTTACAAGACGAAGGTACATCAAGCAACTCAGGGAACTGATATTCAATGAATTGTACCCACGCTGGACAACATGATGTAAGCATTGGAAGGGTTGCGCCACTTTCAATGCGATTAACAAGCTCTGTCGCTTCTTCAACAATCGTTAAATCTGCCGCAAAATTGGTATCAAAGACCGCTGAAAAACCGATCCGCCTTAATGCCGCAATCAACTTCCCTGTTGATATTTCCCCAGCTTCATACCCAAACGCTTCTGCAATGGCGACGCGTACAGCGGGTGCAACTTGCACAATAATGTGCTTATCAGGTTTGTTCAGTTCTCTCCAAACCGACGGAGAAACGTCGCGTTCTGCAAGCGCTGCGGTTGGGCATACTGAAACGCATTGACCACAATACGTACAACTTGTATCATCCATATCAAGATGAAATGCAGTCGCAACCACAACATCAAACCCACGTTTTAATGGACTGAGAATCCCAACCGTTTGCACTTCATCGCACATGGTTACACAACGGCGACGCATAATGCATTTATTTGAATCTTTAATGATGGCTTTTGATGTTGTGTCTTTAGGATGCGACATCATTTCGCCTTCATAGCGAATATCTTTAATATTCATTTCATGGGCAAGTGTTTGTAATTCACAATCAAGATTTTTTACACACGTCAAACAATCTTTAGGATGATTTGATAATAATAGTTCCAAACTTGTACGGCGTCCCATAACCGCTTTTAACGAATCAGTTTGAATGCGCATTCCATCAAAAACTTTCTCGGCACACGCCGGTACTAAACTAGGACGATTTTCATCCTCAACCACACAAACACGGCAATTGGCATGTTTATTAGTAACCCCGATTGCTTCTAAGTCCAAGTGACATAAGGTAGGAATATCGACACCAACTTTTTTTGCAGCATCAATAATGGTTGTGCCTGCTTCTACTTCAACTTCAATATCATTTATATGTAGCGTAACCATTTTATCAATTAGTTTCATCGCTATTCCTCCTTAAGGTCTCTTAACTGCATCAACAGGACACGCTTCGTCGCATGCACCACATGCGATACAAGCATCTGCATCAATGCGATGTGGTTCACGTGCTTCTCCCGAAATACAATCAACTGGACATACCCGTTTACAGCGTGTGCAGCCAATACATGCTTCTGCATCGATGATGTATGAAGTCCTTTTGGTTCGATAGGCATAGGCCTCATATTCTTTACGGAAAAACTTCATTGTACTCAATACTGGATTTGGGGCACTTTGTCCTAAACCACAAAGCGATGCATTTTTTATATTATCTGCCAATGCAGAAAGTTTTTGTAAATCAGATGGTTCGCCTTCCATATTGGTTAATCTTTCGAGAATTTCATACATGCGTTTTGTGCCAATGCGACATGGCGTACATTTGCCACATGATTCGTCTTGCGTAAATTCCAAATAAAATTTCGCTATGTCAACCATATCACTTTCTTCATCCATGACAATCATTCCGCCTGAGCCCATCATGGCACCAATCTCATCTAAAGAACCATAATCAATCGGTGTATCAAAATAGTCTTCTGTAATAACGCCACCACTAGGACCGCCAATTTGAACCGCCTTAATGGCTTTGCCATCCGGATGTCCACCACCGATATCAAATATAATCTCTTTGAATGTTGTGCCCATTGGCACTTCAACAAGGCCAACATGTTTTACATGGCCCGCAAGCGCAAACACTTTCGTACCCTTAGAATGCTTTGTGCCAATGGATGCATACCACTTAGCACCTTTACGCATAATGGTAGGAACATTAACCAGTGTTTCGACATTGTTGACACATGAAGGTTTTCCACGAAATCCACTTTCACTTGGAAACGGCGGTTTTTTATCAGGCTCACCACGATGGCCTTCAAGCGACCTTATCAAAGCGGTTTCCTCACCGCACACAAATGCGCCAGCCCCAAGTTTAATCTCTATATCAAAATTAAATGTTGAGCCAAAGATGTTTTGACCTATGAGACCGTACTTTCTTGCATCGTCAATCGCTTTTCGCAACGGTTCAATCGAAACCGCATACTCAGCACGAATATACACATACCCTGTTGAAGCCCCCATGGCATACCCAGCAATCGTCATCGCTTCAACAAGTGCATGAGGATCACCCTCAATAATTGAGCGATCCATAAATGCCCCGGGGTCTCCTTCATCCGCATTACAAATAACATATTTTTCGGCATCATCTTCAGCCGCAGTAAACTCCCATTTCAACCCTGTAGGAAATCCGCCACCACCACGGCCACGTAATCCACTTTGTTTTATGATATCAATAACATCTTGGGGTGTTTTATGTAACAAAGCATCAGCCAAAGCTTGATACCCATCTAATGCAATGTAATCCTCTAAAACGTTGGGGTTTATTTTACCAACATTTCTTAATGCGATACGGTGTTGACGTTGATAAAAATCTAGTGATTCTAACTTTTCATAAACGTGTTGGTTTGATGATTTGTACAAAAGTGATTCAACCAC
>PWME01000081.1 GCA_003559235.1 Mollicutes bacterium
GGTATGGTTTTAACGATTGAACCTGGTTTATATGTGGAAGATGAAAAAATCGGCATCCGTATTGAAGATGATATTTTGGTTACTGAAGACGGATATGAAAACTTAAGTAAAGACATTGTAAAAGAAGCTGATGATATTGAAGCAACCATTAAAAAGCTAAAGAAAAGGACTTGAAAAAGTCCTTTTTCAACCCCGATTTACCTGTGAGGTGACTATGTTATCACGTGACGTATTACTTAACGACATTGAATCGGTAATTGAAAGATTAAATCGCCGCGGGAAAGATTATACATATTTGCGGAAATTTCCTGCGTTAGATCGAACCTATCAAAAGATTCAAACAGAAATTGTCAAGTTTAAAAAAATGCGCACTGAGATGGATAAAAAAATTGGCTACCGTCATATTGAATCACGTTCAAATCGCAAGATTGCAGAGAAGAATAAACGCGCACTTGAACAGCTCAATGCGTATGAAAAAAAGGCGAAAGCCATCGAAAAGCTTATGGATGCCATGTTAAAACGCACACCGAATATTCCCCATCCTTCGGTTTCAGTGGTTCAAACGACAAAGCAAACCATGGAATCCAATCAACCGTTTGATTCAGTCAATTTTGCATCACAGTTTACAAAAGTGCTTGCGCACAATTGTGAAAAACAATGCGAACAATCATTATCGATGTCATCACACCAAGATGTTTGTTACAAACAGGGTTCTATACCGAGAAAAATCCTATATCATCACGATAGAACCGTAGGGATTGTTGTGATAACCGACCAAGACTATGTTGAAAAACATTACGTAGAAATCATCACCATGCTAAGTGATACATTAATACAACAAGGCATTGGTCATACAATAGAAGATGTGGATGCACCATCCTTGCACGAAGCAGCATCACAGGAAACACGATTAACGTTTTTTGACCACAGTATCAGAATAATTAACACAGGTACGTACTATGCAAGAAAGCATAATATCACTGTATCCATAGAAGAAGAACGCGCCAAAAAATATCCGCATATTATTGTGGTTTTACCAATTGATTTAATGCGGCTTTCCCATCGCGTTAGGCACGCAAAGAAATAGTCAGTTACTGACTATTTTTTTATGGCAATTCAATGCCGACAGTTTTCGCCTTTTTTATGGCAGCAACTCTTGTGTTAACGTCTAATTTTTCATAAATATTGTTTATGTGCGTTTTCACCGTAGAAAGCGAAATGTGTAAAGCGCTCGCAATGGCTCGATTCGAAGCACCCTCCGCTATTTTTATTAACACGTCATGCTCGCGCGCACTCAATGGATTGTCAAAAATTTGAAGGGACAAAGTCTTCATAACTTCCATGATAAATGCTTTTAAAGGTGGGTCAACATTGCTTGAAGGGGACAAAAGCAATCGACTTACATAAGCCTGAAGTAATGGTTTATCCATCACAAAAGGGGCAATAATCTGGTTGCTTTTTGCATGATGAAAGGCTTCTATTAAAGCGGTTTTTATGACCGAAAGATTTTTTGTAAGCATCCCATGGTGTGCCTTTAACAAAGCGCCTTCAATGAGATGAATCATACTTCTTGTTTTGCGCGCTTTGCGTAAACATGTATTCAACAACGATAAGGCTTGATCACATTGTTTGTCAAGCAATCGTAAACGAATCATGATTAAACAGTCGTCACTGCGTACAATACCAAGCTGTTGTCTTTCTAAAAACATTGTCTCAAATGCATGTTTATAATGAGGCACATCAACATCCATCATCAATATGTATCGCATGGCTAATGCAAAAAACGGGGATGCTGCAATATCGATTTCATTGAGCAGCTCAAGAAGCAGGGGTTTCGCTTTCTTGTGGTTTGCTTGTAGCGCATGCACTTCCATGGTGTTAAAACGATTGCCTTGGTCAAACATTTGATACGTGTTGGTGTTGATTTGCCACGCTTCTTCAAGTAATGATACGGCTTTATCAAGCTGAAACTGCTTAATGTAAACCCCTGCATGCCCAGTCAAAATAGATGGTTTCATCACTGAAAAATCAGGATATTTTTTAACCGTATCCAATAACGTTTTAAACACAGTATGCGCTGCATCCAAACGGCCGGTTTGTTCATAGATTTGTGCTTCTAACAAACGGGCATAAAGCAATAAATAAGAGTTATTTAATGTTTGGCTTTCGTGAAGTGCAGTCGTTGTGATATCGTATGCAGCCTCGTAATGTTCTTGATAGAAGAGTCTCACAGCGATATTGAGTTCAATCATGAGGCGTATATGCATGGGAACATCAATCGCACCCATTAAATCGGCAATATTGTTCAAGTTGCCTTTTGTGAGTGCTTCATAATCGTATTGTAAAAAACTTGCATCAATGAGATTAACCAGTTCCTTTTCGCTTTCAGAGTAAGTCTTTATGCAACGCATCGCTTGAATACACATTTGTGCACGCTCTATTTCTAAGTTAACCAAATGATAAAAAGTGCGTTGAAATGCTAGGCTAAAATCCGATGCAAGCATGTCAACGGGAATCCGCTCTAAATAACGCATTGCATGCTGAATGGGATAGGTTTTCAATAGTTTCATTGCTTGCATATAGCGGTCTATCAACAATAATTGCTCGATGGCGGCTTCATAATCACCACTTGCTTGCATGTAATGTGCTGCACGTAAACGTTTGTCGATGCGCTTTGCTTTTGGCAATCGCTCAAAACGATGCTGTAAAAACACTCTGAACATGGGATGAACATGAAAAGTTTACCTATGACCATCAGCACTTTCAATAAACATGTTTTGTTTTATGAGGGCGGTGATTAATGCATCAGAATTGCCAGTTTCATTGAGTGCTTTTATGGCTTCACGTGACGGTGCATCCAATAAAGCAATATCTAGCAGCAACGTCTTGATATCTTCATCATAAGCATCAAAAACCGTTTGACTGAGTGTATCGTGTATTTGCTTATCAAACGTATTGGCCATTAACAAGTTAGGATCTTTTTGATAAGCCATGGCAAGTAAGTGCATGCCACCAACCCATCCATTCGCAAGGCTTGTGAGCCGTTTCATAACGGACATAGGAATATTACCCAACCGAGCTTTAAAGAACGCTTGGCTGGCTTCATTACTAAACGTTAGCATTTTTTCATCGACTTGATAGTGATGACTTTGTGCGGTCATTGTATCAAATGTTAAAGGAGGCATGTGATGTCCAATTAAAACATACTGAACATTGTTGGGAACATATTGAATGAGTCGCTGAAGTCCGCTGATCACAAATGCATCGGTTAAATGATGGACGTTATCAATGACATAGACAACGGATGCATCGTGCGTTATTGCATTCACAACCATTGAAGAAAATGTTTCAAATTCTTTGGCTTCAACTAAGTTATTTATAGTATTTGTCAATGTGTTTTGTGATGTTTTAAGCGCGGGTTCTAACAATACCAGCATAGCACGCCAAAAAGTAAACAAAGTATTGTCTTTTTCGTCTAATGAAAGGTAACGAAATTGCTTGCCTTTTCGATTGAGCGCATCAAGAACCATCGTGGTTTTTCCACACCCAAAACCGCCCTCAACCGTAATGATTTTATAATGGTCTAAGGCGGTATCCATATACGTTCCATGTTTAATCACTGAAAATGAA
>PWME01000014.1 GCA_003559235.1 Mollicutes bacterium
CATTTTTTACATAATACTTCGCAACTTCTTTTTTAAACTTGACTGTATACTTTGGCATATAAAAACTGCACCCTTTCTATTGGAGTTGTTATGTCCAATATTTGGGGTGCAGTTCATATCGATGCTGGGCGGGTTTTTAACCAGTACTTCCAAAGCCACCACTCCGTTGGTTAGTGGCGACTTCATCGGCATCTGTTGTTAAATATTTAACAAAAATACCTTGCGCAATACGGGTGCGGGCTGGAATATAACATGTCTTGTCAGTGAAATTAAAGAGTTGTACAAATATCGCCCCATCATTATCGGGATTACTGTAATAATCGGCATCAATGATTCCAACATTATTGGGGATCGTAACACCGAACTTAACGGGTAAAGAACTACGCGGATATAGTTTTAAAACTTCATCGTTTTGCATGTAAGCTTTTAACCCCGTTGGTGCACGGACAATAGCACCAGGTTCTATGGTTATGGATTCAATGGTCTCAAGGTCATACCCAGCACTGCCTGGTGTGCTCCGCTTCGGTATGCGCACGTGTTTGTTATTATAACTATTTGCGACTTCAAAACCACGCATGGAATCACCTTTTTCACGTTTTCGTTCATTATAGCATAAAAGGGCATTTAACGCTTGACTTTTTCAGTCTAAACCCATAGACTTAAAGTAGGATTAGGTGTATGTAACACCAACAGGGAATCGGGTGAGAATCCCGAGCTGTCCCAGCAACCGTGATGCGGACGAACTGCAATGACCACTGCTTCGGCGGGAAGGTGCATAGTAGGATGATGCGAGCCGGTAGACCTACCTAATCTCACAGCCAGTTTACACACTCCTGGGTAAGAGTTGTGACGTTTATCGATTAAACGCATTTTTTGCGTTTTAATGGTACACGCACCCATCCAGGAGGATGGTTTTTTTATTACATTATATAGGAGGTAACACCATGAAAAAACTATTCTCCTTAGCGGTCGCATTTGTAGTGCTTTTTGCATTAGCATCATGTGCGCCACGTTCAGAAGAAGAGCAAGACGATCAATTTACCATCGAAGTACGCGGCACTGAGACAACATCAGGTCACTTTGCCTATGACGCTTCAAAAGAAGCTTTACTTTTTGAAACATTAAAGACACATTTTGATGTCGAGTACACCGAATTTGATTTTGGGGTGATGCTTTCAAGCATTGACACATTAAGCACACCATATGGTAGCTTTATTCAAATCCTTCATAACAATGAATTAGCCCAAGTAGGGGTAAGTGATGTGGTGGTTAAAGCGGGGGACACGGTTGTGTTTGAGCGCGCTTGGTTTGATGATACTGCCCGTGGTGTCTATGATGCACTGTACAACTTTATCGACCAACATCAAGCGTCATATGCCAACGAAGAAACCCAACATCCCTATGTGTATGCGGGGCTTGCACTGCTTGAAAAAACGGTATTACCTAGCGTCAATACAGACGCAATTGAGTCTAGTGGCGCACGCATTAATGCAGTTTTAGCCGCACGTTCAATTGGTCAAGATACGGATGATTTACAAGCCACATTGTATGATGAAAAAACAATTTCGTGGCCCTATGCGACGGGATTAAGTATTCTTGCATTGCTCGACTATGAAGCATCCATAGAAGACTTTGTGTTAGACTTTAAAGATGATTTAGAAGGCCGCAACCTAGAAACGATTGATGTTGATACACTTGCGATTGCCTTGCTTGCCTTAGAAGCGGCAACGATTACATTCGACTTTGATTCTGAAGTGTTGCGCGATGACCTTGTTTCAGCGATACAATCGGGCCTTTATACAAGTAGCTTTGGTGATAACGCCGCTACCTTTGCCCATGCGATTATTGCACTTATTGCGGTAGGAGAAGATCCTCGTGACAGTGTTTATGAAGATGATGAGGGCATTCATCTCGTAGATCGATTCTTATCATTTGAAGCCGCCAATGGTGCATTTTATTATCAAGACGATGATGAACACCCAGATTTACTGTTTTCAACACCACAAGCCTTTTTAGCCATTGCAAGCTTGCATACGTATTTTAATACCAATGAACCAATACATCCGTTTTTATATGATTAAGTGGTGAAAATAATGAAATGGGTTTTAAGCATTGTACTGATTATTGGTATGGGTGGACTTTTTATAGGTTTTAGCAACCTATCGCCATTTGCGTCTGATACGCACGGTGAAATAACCATTGTGGTTGCGGATGAAGACGGCACAACCGTTGCAAAAAGGACGGTTTCTTTTCAAGATGATGATACGTTGACGACAGTGCTAAAACGGCATTTTGATACTGAAACACAGCAAACAACAATCGGTACGATTATTCTCGGTATTGATACCTTACAAACCGACTTTGAAACAACATTTATTGAAATATTGGTCGATGGGGTATCCGTTAATCATCGTGGAGAACGACGAACTGTTGAACAAGAACCTGCAATGTTTGGTGCAGACCGTTTGCCACTTGTTGATGGCAACACCTATACATTTCAACATGCTTATGTCAATGATAGAGGAGCTGATTATGAATGAGTCGTTTAAAGCGTCATATCTTTATGGCTATGTGTATCAGCATTCTCTTTGTCCAAGAGCAATTGCTTATGATTGTGCCGAATGTTCAGTTTACAACGTTACTGATCGTTTTGTATGCAAGTCTATTTAAGTTTCGTGAAACCGTCGCAATCATTTTGATTTATGTTTTCTTCGATAATTTGTTTATGAGCTCCTTCCACCCACTTTATACGACGGCGATGATTATTGGCTGGCTTATTATACCAGTCGCTTATCACACCCTGCTTAATAAAACAACGTCTGAAACGAAACTGGCTTTGTTTGGTTTAAGTTTTGGTTTTGTGTATGGTTGGGTATTCATTCCCTTTAGAATGTTTGAACATGGCATCGATATCTTTTGGCCTTATTTATTGGCAGATATACCCTTTGAAATCATCATGGCTGTGAGTAATTACGTCACCATTATTCTCTTATTTCAACCACTTAGACGTATTGTCAGTCAAGAGTTTGATGCATTACTTGTACATCGCGGATTTTCTGGGGTGAAACCGTAGAAATATCAAACAAAAACACTTGCACAGCAGGTGTTTTTTTGGTATAGTAGTTATGCCGTAAAATTCACACACGAGAAGAGCGTTTGACTCGGAGCTATTTCAAAAAAAAATAGTGGGCTAACGCAAAGACGTTCGTGGCGGAAAAAAATCAAATCAATGGAGGCGTTTTTTTATGGCTGTTATCACAATGAAACAATTGCTTGAATCTGGTGTGCATTTTGGACACCAAACCCGTCGTTGGAATCCGAAGATGGATCGTTACATCTACACTTCCCGCAACGGTATTCACATCATCGACTTACAACAAACTGTTGTTAAAGTTGAAGAAGCGTACAAAGACTTTCTAGAAATTGCCAAAAATGGTGGCAAAGTATTATTCGTCGGAACAAAAAAACAAGCGGTAGACACGATTGTAAACGAAGCGACACGCGCAAATCACTTTTATGTGTCAAAACGTTGGCTTGGGGGAACCTTAACCAACTTTAAAACGATTCGTAAAAGTATTCGCCGCTTACACCAAATTAAACAAATGGAAAAAGACGGTACGTTTGACCGCCTTCCCAAAAAAGAAGTTATCGGATTAAACAAAGAACTTGATCGTCTTGAGACTTTCCTTGGTGGTATTCAAGAAATGCGAACTTTACCTGAAGCTATTTTTGTGGTTGACCCCAAAAAAGATCACAACGCTGTCTTAGAGGCACGCAAGTTGAAGATTCCAGTATATGGGATGGTTGATACTAACTGTGATCCTGATGAAATCGACTTCATTATTCCAGCGAATGATGATGCTATTCGTTCTATCAAGGTGATCACTAAGACACTTGCAGACGCGTTAATTGAAGGGACCAGTGCTGAAGCGGCAGAAACTGAAGAAAGCACTGAAGCAAAACCTGCCCCACAAAAAGCTGAAAAACCTGCTCCAAAGGCACAAGCTAAACCCGCACCGAAAAAAGTCGACAAACCAACCCCAAAGAAAGCAGAAGCACCCAAAGCAAAACCTGCCCCACAAAAAGCTGAGAAGCCTACCCCAAAACCAGAAGCAAAACCAGCACCGAAACAAGCTGAAGTATCGAAGAAGCCAACACGTGAAGAAGAACTTAATGAAAAAACGGTTGCTGAGTTACGTGCCGTTGCAAAAGAACGTGGTTTGACTGGGTACTCAAAAATGAAAAAAGCTGAATTAGTCGACGCATTAAAGTAAAAACCAACAAGGGTGCGAAGGCACCCTTTGTTTAAATACGTTTCACGGTATCATCCATCCGTGAGATATGATAAAATACTTATGAATGATAAAAACGGAGGAATACACATGGCAATCAAACCCGCACTTGTTAAAGCATTAAGAGATAAATCTGGCGCTGGAATGATGGACTGCAAAAAAGCATTGGTTGAAACTGGTGGCGATTTAGACAAAGCAATGGATTATCTTCGAGAAAAGGGCATTGCGAAAGCACAAAAAAAAGCTGGGCGCATTGCGGCTGAAGGGCTTTGCAATGTATTAACCGAAGGCAATAAAGCGGTTATTTATGAATTAAATGCCGAAACAGATTTTGTCGCAAAAAACAAGGAATTTCAACAGCTCTTAACCCTTGTCGGTGAGGCAATTCTTAACTCGAAGGCAACAACACTTGAAGAATCCTTAGCGCTTGATGTTGAGGGTAAATCATTAGAAAATGTAATCGTTGAAGCAACGGCTAAAATTGGTGAAAAACTCAATCTTCGCCGTGTGCATGTCATCGAAAAAACAGACGACATGGTTTTTGGACCTTACGTCCACATGGGTGGAAAGATTGCTTCGCTAGCAGTGATTAAAGGTGGCGATGAAACCGTTGCTAAAGATATTTCAATGCATGTTGCGGCGATCAATCCACGCTACTTAGATAAAGACCAAATTAGTGAAGACGTTATTGAAAAAGAACGCGCACTATTAAGAAGTGAAGCATTAAATGAAGGAAAGCCCGAACATATTGTCGACAAAATGGTTGAAGGACGCTTAAACAAGTTCCTTAAAGAAATTTGTCTCGTCAACCAACCGTTTGTTAAAGATCAAGATAAAACCGTTCATCAATATGCCAAAGAAGCACAAGCTTCGATTGTGTCGTTTGTACGTCTAGAAGTCGGTGAAGGCATTGAAAAACGTCAAGAAGATTTTGCGAGCGAAGTAAAATCACAAATGACTGGTTAAAGACTATTAGGACACTTTTTTGTGTCCTAATTTTGTCATAAGGGGGAATATGGATGGCAGAAAAGAAACGTCTTATCATTAAGTTAAGTGGCGAAGCATTAAGCGGTGAAGGTAAAAGCATTGATCCATTACGTGTTAAAAACATCGCTGAAGAGATTAAGCATGCCCACGATTTAGGTCGCTTTGAAATTGGTGTCATTTTAGGGGGCGGCAATATCTGGCGTGGTAAAACCGCGAGTGAAATGGGCATGGAGCGTAGCAGTGCAGATTATATGGGCATGATTGCGACAATCATTAATGCCTTAGCTGTTCAAAACGCTTTAGAAGCGTTGGGTGTTGAAACGCGTACCATGACGAGTTTGAACATTCCACAAGTCGCAGAGCCCTACATTCGCCGAAAAGCCATTAGTAACTTAGAAAAAGGTATGATTGTTGTTTTTGGAGGCGGTACTGGAAATCCGTATTTTAGTACAGACACAACCAGTGCATTGCGCGCGGCAGAAATTGGGGCTAAAACAATCCTAATGGCAAAAAACGGTACAGATGGTGTGTATGATAAAGACCCCCGCGAGCATGATGATGCAAAAAAATATGAAACCTTAACACATCATGATGTATTAGAAAACCGTCTTGAAGTTATGGATTCAACGGCTGCAGCTTTATGCAAAGATAATAACATTGATATTATCGTGTTTGATATGAACATCAAGGGTAATATTAGACGTGCTGCCCTTGGTGAAAACATAGGAACTGTCATTAAATAGGAGGAGAACGATGATAGACGACATTTTAATGGATGCGGAAGAACGCATGGATGGAGCCATCAAAAGTCTAAACCGTGAATTTGCAAAAGTTCGTACAGGACGTGCGAACCCAGGTATCCTTGAAGGTGTACGTGTCGATTATTATGGTGCGCCGACCCCGCTTAACCAATTAGCGGGTATTTCAGTCCCGGAACCAAATCAATTACTCATTAAGCCTTATGACCGCAATGTGGTTAAAGACGTTGAAAAAGCAATTCTTGCTGCGAATTTAGGTTTTACACCGCAAAACGAAGGTGAACAAGTTCGAATCGTTTTGCCAGAGTTGAATGAAGAACGCCGTAAGCAGTTGGTTAAAGAGGTCAAAGGGTTAACAGAAAATGCACGCGTTGCCATTCGCAATGTCCGTCGGGACGCCAACGACGCCATTAAGAAGCTTGAAAAGGCCGGAGACATTTCCGAAGACGAAGCGAAAGATTCTCAAGATGAGATTCAAAACTTGACGGATCAGCACGTTGGTGAAGCCGATGCGCTGCTTGCTTCAAAAGAAAAAGATCTTATGGAAATTTAATGTAAAGTCGACGGGAAACCCGTCGACTTTTAATAAAAGTACATCACCCAATATTGCGCACTATGTATTACGTTTTGTGTTATAGTTTTTTGTCTATTCTAGTCGAGCGTGCATTTATGGTGTATAATGAAACAGGACGGAAATTGAGGTGACAGTATGCTCTTAAAAAAACGTATCATGTCACGCCCAAAACCTAAACACGTGGCCATCATTCTCGATGGTAACGGGCGCTGGGCGGTTAGACGTAAATTGTCTCGACAAGAAGGACACCGTCGTGGTGCATTGAATATGAAGCCTATTGCGCTTGCTGCGATGGAACTTGGTATTGATGTGCTAAGTGTCTATGCATTTAGTACGGAAAACTGGCGAAGACCCCAAGCTGAGATTGATTATTTGATGCAGTTGCCAGATACGTTTGAATCCTATTCTAAGGAAGACTTTGAAGATTACGATGTGCGGGTCGTCTTTAGTGGTCGACGCGACCGTATTGATGAGAAGAATCTTGAACGCATCAAGCGAATAGAAGAAGAATCAAAAGACCGCAAGGCTTTCATTTTAAATATATGTTTAGATTATGGTGGTCGTGATGAATTAGTTCGTGCATCACATACCATCGCAAAGCAGAAAGAATCCTTTAGTGAAACAACAATTGCCAAATATATAGATCAACCATGGTTGCCTGATGTGGATTTGCTCATTCGTCCAGGTGGACAAAAGCGCATCAGCAATTTTCTGTTGTGGCGCATTGCCTATGCAGAACTTGTGTTTATGAATATTAATTGGCCGGCCTTTAAGCCAAGACATTTAATGAAAGCAATTGATTATTACCAAAAACGTGACAGAAAATTCGGTGGATTAAAGAAAGAGGGCAGGTAATATGAAGCAACGTGTGATAACAGGGGTCATTTTAGCCGCGATTATTATCCCGTTTTTACTATTGCCAAAGGCTTTCTTTTTTGGGTTAATGGCATTATTTGTGGGCATTGGTGTTGTTGAGATGTTTGCCATAACCACAAGAAATAAAGCCATCCCGAAACCCGTATTTGTGTATCCTATTGCCATGGCTTTAAGTGTCTATACATTACTGTTAAATGCATGGCTTGGTATTATAAACATCAGGATACTCGTGATTGTCATTTTTATTGCGATGCTTGTTGGGTTAATGCTGACGGTTTTTGTGAAACAGTTTACCTCGGCGGTGTTAGCGCAAAGTTGGTTTAGTGTACTTTATGTTGCGGTTGGTTTTTTCGCGGTGGCTGCGGTGCGCAACGAAGGGTTAACAACGCTGCTTTATTTGCTGATTTTGGTTATGATGACTGACAATTTTGCATACATGGTAGGCATGAAACTAGGGAGAAGGAAACTTGCTCCAACGATTAGTCCGAAAAAAAGCATTGAAGGCGCGATTGCGGGGACCTTAATCGCCGTGCCTATTGCGACTATATTCGCTTATTATTTCAACGTCTATCCATTTACTACTTCATGGGTATTTGTGGTGATTGCCATTCCAATCGGGATCGTTTTATCAATTCTTGGACAAATTGGTGACCTTATTGCCTCAAGAATTAAACGGGATTATTCGGTAAAAGATTTTTCTAATCTTTTGCCTGGTCACGGTGGCATTTTGGATCGTTTTGATTCAACGGCATTTACATCAATCGCATTGTTTACCGTCTTGATGATTATTGAGGTGTTGTAAGGTGAAACGTATTGCCATTTTAGGAATTAGCGGTAGTATTGGAGTGCAAGCATTAGAAGTGATTGAAGCCAATCCGTCTGAGTTTATGCTTTATGGGGCTACGGTTCATCGTCGAGTTGAAATGTTAGAAGCCATTCACAAAAAGCATGCACTAA
The DNA here is from genome assembly GCA_003559235.1 of Mollicutes bacterium. Taxonomy (GTDB): domain Bacteria; phylum Bacillota_I; class Bacilli_A; order Izemoplasmatales; family Izemoplasmataceae; genus PWME01. The sequence goes on from PWME01000014.1 coordinate 8,445, forward strand.
CAGCGGTGTGTCTGCCGAAAGAACACCACCAAAGCTTTATAGAAGAAGAGATCAGCCTATTTGATGATTTAGTGAAGTTTGTGGCTTCATTGCCAGAGGATGTCACTTTACTCAATGCACTCGTTGGTAGTGTAGGGTTAGCCTCAACGATACAAGCCATTGAAATGGGCTTAGACGTGTTGCTTGCCAATAAAGAAAGCTTGGTGGTTGGTGGAGAAATCATTGCAGAAAAACTTACACAATCATCTTCTAAACTTATTCCTATCGACAGTGAGCATAGTGCTTTGTCACAATGTTTGAGAGGACGCTCGATTGATGATGTTGAAAAAGTGGTTATTACCGCTAGTGGTGGAAGCTTTCGTGATTATTCGCGTGAACAGTTAGCAACGGTTACACGTGAAGAGGCTTTAAAGCATCCCAATTGGTCGATGGGAGAAAAAATTACCATTGATTCGGCTACGATGATGAATAAGGTATTTGAAGTCATAGAAGCGCATTATTTATTTGGTTTACCCTATGAAAAAATTGAGGCGGTTTGCCATCGCGAAAGCGTTGTGCATGCGATTGTTTACTTTAAGGATGGTAACATCGTTGCCCATATCGGACCATCCGATATGCGGATTCCAATTTTATCAGCGATGCAAGGGGAGAAGTGTTTGCCTTATCGGTCGATATTTGATATAACAAAGGCACAGCCTTTGCATTTTGAACCAATTGATTCAACACGATTTCCTCTTTTTGATCTTGGTGTCGCTGTGGCTAAACGCAAAGGATTGCACACTGTAACAATGAACGCAGCGAATGAAATCGCGGTTGAACTCTTTTTAGCAGAAAAAATTCGCTATTTAGATATTGAACATATCATTGAAACATGTCTTGATTATTTTGATCATACCAATGATTTAACTTTAGATAAAATTCTAGCACATGACCAAGCGGTACGGTCGTATGTTAAGAAACTATATTTGGACGGTGAAACACATGATTCTCATTAATATTCTCGCATTCATTTTCATGCTCGGTCTTGTTATTTTTATACATGAGCTTGGGCATTTCATCATGGCAAAACGGGCTGGCATTTTATGCCATGAATTTGCGTTGGGCTTTGGTCCGATTGTTTACAGTAAACGCAAAGGGGAAACACTGTACAGTATACGGTTACTGCCACTTGGTGGTTTTGTTAGTATGGCGGGTGAGGAAGTAAGCGATGAGCTTGTTAAAGTTTCTCAGCGAGTAAAGCTTGTTTTTGACCAAGACGATCGTGTGGATAAGATTGTCGTTGACCCAGCCATTCCAGGCTATGATGATGCGCAAGAAGTGCTTATTGATTATATAGATCTCAAAGGTGTTGATGGTGGTGATTTAACCATCAATGGTTATCCTGTGAACCGTGACGCGCACTATGTGTTTAGGAATAAAACTTTGCAAATTGCACCCTATGATCGCAGCTTTGAATCAAAGACGTTGCTTGAGCGATTTTTAACTATCTTTGCAGGGCCGTTTATGAATTTTGTGCTTGCATTGGTAATCTTTTTTCTTGTATCCTCAATCATTGTTGGGGTGCCACGTTATGATTCAAGCGTGATAGGGAGTGTTGGTCAAGGCATGCCGGCAGAAGAACATCTAGAAGCTGGGGATAAGATTTTGGCTGTTAATGGTACTTCGGTATCGCGCTGGGATGAGATCTCTGCTTTAATGCGTGATGCAAATCAAGACCTAACGGTGACGTTTGAGATTGAGCGTGATGGAAGTGTCATGACTGTTGAAATGGTCCCGATGCTATCGTTCTTTAATGCAGGGTTCTCTGCTGACATGGACGCTGATGCGCCCGTTGTTGGTAGTGTTGGTGAAAACAGTCCTGCTGATCAAGCGGGCTTACAAGCTGGTGATGAACTTGTGGCGATTGGTCAAACAGCAGTCAATAATTGGTCTGATGTCATTAATGCGATTGAAGCGAGACGCGAGGGTGGCGAAACAACCTTTACGGTGTTGCGTGATGGTGAAACCGAAACGCTTACGATTGGGTTGTTTAGCGAACGGTTCTTGAGTGGACAAGGGGTTAATTTTATTCATGTTCAAACCGGCATTGGTCCAGAGTATACACGCGCTTTTTTCGCGGCGTTTCCAGATGCTTTGGCGAACTTAACAGGAACGTTTACGATGATTTTTTCAACCTTGCGCGCTTTGTTTGCAGAAGCACAAGTTGGTGTTGGAGATCTCGCGGGACCGGTTGGAATATTCTCGATTACTTCGCAGTTTGTCTCGGCTGGCTTAGCGTCTTTCTTAACGTGGATGGCTATTTTGAGTGTAAACTTAGGCATTATTAATCTTTTACCTATTCCAGCCCTTGATGGTGGACGTATTGTGTTCTTAGGCTATGAAGCGATTGTTGGAAAACCTGTGAAAAAAGAAGTGGAAAACAGTCTTCACTTCATTATGTTTATATTATTAATGGCATTAATACTATTCATTACATACAACGACATCTTAAGACTGTGACGTGAAGGGTTGGTGTTAACATGAAACAGACGTTACTTTATGCGCCTACATTAAAAGAAGCCCCAAAAGATGCGGAAGTAAAAAGCCATAAACTAATGGCGCGGGCAGGGTTGATTAAGCAAACCGCATCCGGTATTTATTCGTACTTGCCACTCGGATGGCGTGTGATCCGCAACATTGAAACCATTGTCCGTGAGGAACTTGACAAACGCGGTTCAAGCGAATTACTCATGCCAGCATTGCAGCCGCGCGATTTATGGGATGAATCTGGAAGATGGGCTGCTTATGGACCTGAACTGATGCGGTTAAAAGATCGTAAGGAACGGGATTTTTGCCTTGGGCCAACGCATGAAGAAGTTATTACCGCTTTGGTGCGTGATTATGCAGATTCTTATAAAAAGCTTCCGTTAGCACTCTATCAAATTCAAACCAAATTTCGTGATGAAATGCGTCCGCGTTTTGGGTTGATGCGTGGTCGTGAGTTTATTATGAAAGATTTGTATACGTTTAGTGTTAATCACGATGATTTAGAAGCGTGGTATCAAGTGATGAAAGAAGCTTACACAGCGATTTTTAAGCGCTGTGGATTAGAAACGAAAATCGTCTCATCAGACACCGGACAAATCGGTGGCGATGAAGCGGATGAATTTATGGTTATGAGTGAAGTTGGAGAAGATACGATTGCTTATTGCGATACGTGTGACGCGGCCTCAAACCAAGAGTTTAGCGGGCTTGAAATTGGTGATCCATGTCCTGAATGCGATGGGTTCATTAAGCATGCTAAAGGGATTGAAGTGGGTAATATTTTTAAACTTGGCACAAAGTACTCTGAAAGTATGCAAGCGTACTTTACAGACCGAGATGGAAAGCGCAAACCCCTTATTATGGGATGTTATGGTCTTGGAATTAGCCGGACGCTGATGGCTGCAGTAGAACAGCACAGTAGTGAATCATCCATACTTTGGCCTAAGTCCATTACACCATTTGATGTGCATGTCATTCCAATAAAATATAAAGGGGAAGCGCACGTTGAAAAAATCGATGCTTTGGTTCAAAGATTAGAATCAAATAAAGCGGTATTGCTTGATGATCGTGATGAGCGGGTTGGTGTAAAGTTTAAAGATGCGGATTTGATTGGAATCCCTCATCGCGTGGTAATCGGCAGAGATTTTGAGGACGGTAAGGTAGAGTATACCAACCGTTTAACGGGAGAAAAGTCGTTGATTGACCTTGATACATTGGCGGAACTTTTGCAATGAAAAAACGGTGTGCTTTGCACCGTTTTCTTTACGATTGATCAAGGTGTGGGCAACGCGCAATGAGTTGTTCATAAAACTGTTCGCGGTTTTCTGGTGAAATATAGGTAGTTCTTCGGTAAAATCCAGCGTTATGTTTTTTGATTTCAATCCGCTCGAGACTGAGGGCCATTGAGGAATAAAGGTTTTTAGTCAATTTGACGGATTGAATGTCTTCATACTTAATTCGTTGACGAATGAAGACCATGACAATGAGCAGGTGGTCTTCTTTTAATGTGTAATGTGAGCCTAGCAGTAACCATAGAACAAGAATGGCAACTATAAAAAACGTTATCCAACTGATTACGTCAATCGTCCCTTCTATAATATAAGGAATAAGCAACAAAATGATTAACGGACTAATCAGTATAATCTTGAACCAACGATCAACATTTGCTTTATAACGCATAGTCATCACCTATCATGAATGATTATAGCAATGTCATTATAAAATGGGCAGTCTTGAAAAGCAATCTTTAATAAAAATAAACAAAAAAGTATATTTTATGTTGAAAATCCCCTTATAGAAAATGACCATATATAGCCGTTTTTCAAGTGAAAATCAAAAATCGGAAAAAAGTATTGAAAAGGGTTGACTTTTAAAACGCTAAGTTATATACTCTTTATTGCGGGCCGCGAAAAGCAAAAGCTGAAGCGGTCCCCCTCATAAGAGAGTTTCCTAGAATAGACAAGTAAAAATCTTGACTAAGTTGCTGAACTATTATACAATATTAAAGCACTAGGAAAACAAAGTATGATGGTCTTTGAAAACTGAATAGAACAGAATGTCCTTTGAGTAATATATTTTTTAGGAATTCAAACCACATATTTGATAATAACTTCGCAAGAAGTTACGATACTTTTATGGAGAGTTTGATCCTGGCTCAGGATGAACGCTGGCGGCATGCCTAATACATGCAAGTCGAACGGAAAACCTTCGGGTTTTTAGTGGCGAACGGGTGAGTAACACGTGAGTAACCTGCCCCAATGACGAGGATAACCACGGGAAACTGTGGCTAAGACTGGATAAAACGTTAAACCGCATGGTTAAACGTTTAAAGACGCTTTCAAGCGTCGCGTTGGGAGGGGCTTGCGGAGCATTAGCTAGTTGGTAGGGTAACGGCCTACCAAGGTGACGATGCTTAGCTGGACTGAGAGGTTGACCAGCCACACTGGGACTGAGACACGGCCCAGACTCCTACGGGAGGCAGCAGTAGGGAATTTTCTACAATGGGCGAAAGCCTGATAGAGCAATGCCGCGTGAACGATGAAGGTCTTCGGATCGTAAAGTTCTGTTGTTGAGGAAGAACAGGTGCATGAGGAAATGCATGCATTTTGACGGTACTCTTCCAGAAAGCTCCGGCTAACTACGTGCCAGCAGCCGCGGTAATACGTAGGGAGCAAGCGTTATCCGGAATTATTGGGCGTAAAGCGTGCGTAGGCGGCTTCTTAAGTCAAACGTGAAATCCCACGGCTCAACCGTGGAAGGCCGTTTGAAACTGGGAGGCTAGAGTACGGCAGAGGTTAGCGGAATTCAATGTGTAGCGGTAAAATGCGTTGATATATTGAGGAACACCAGTGGCGAAGGCGGCTAACTGGACCGGAACTGACGCTGAGGCACGAAAGCGTGGGGAGCAAACAGGATTAGATACCCTGGTAGTCCACGCCGTAAACGATGAG
>PWME01000064.1 GCA_003559235.1 Mollicutes bacterium
CAAATAAGATGGTGCGCATGATGTTCATGGCTTAATTCAAAGCGTTCTTCTTTAGCATTTTCAAGCGAAACCGATGATACAATGCCAACCGCTTTAAACGTTTCAAGAATTCTATACACCGTTGATAGCGATACTGGTCGCTTTTTCGTATCAACGATTGCATGGATGGCTTCTGCTGATAAAAACTGATCCGTACTCGACATGACATCAAGTACTTTTTTTCTTGGTTCAGTCTTCTTTAACCCTTTAGAGTCAAGACGCTTTGCATGTTTAGTATCCATTTTCTCACCTTCTAATAATGACGTTAACGATAAAAACAACCATAAAGATAATACCATTCAATAAAACAATCGCTGACCCAGACGGTAAATCTAAAAAGAATGAACCAATCAGTCCTGAAATAACGGTAACTACCGATACGATGACTGCAAGCATAATGGTTGCTTTAAACCCTCGTGAAAACTGCAGTGCAGTAATGGTTGGAAATATAATCAATGCGCTGATTAACACCGTTCCAATCGCACGAATCCCAACAACAACGGTTAACCCTGTTAAGATAGCAAGCACAGTATTCAAACGCCGGGTTTTTACCCCGGTAACGCGTGAAAAAGATTCATCATATGTCATCGACACAAAGTCATTATAATATAGTACAACCACAATAACCACAATAATTGAAAGGATAACCGACAAAATAACATCAATGCGTTGAATGGTTAATATACTACCAAATAAGTAACTGAAAAGATCGACATTAAACCCGCCACTAATACTCGCCAAAGTTGTCCCTAATGCCATGGAAAATGCTGCGGTTAATCCAATCGCCGCATCACCATGAATTTTAGCACGTTCATTAATATGCAAAATGAAGATACTAACAAGCACAACAACTGGCGCGGTAACCAATAATGGCGATTGATTTAACACCAACCCAATCGCAATGGCCGCAAAAGCAACATGAGAGAGTCCGTGACCAACCATTGAATATTTTTTTAACACCAAAAACGCACCAATCATCGAACTGCTCACTGCGACCGCAATGCCAACAATGAACGCACGCTGCATGAAGCCGTAACTAAATGCTTCAATCAATAGTTCAAACCAACTCATGAGGCATCTCGCCTTTCATCTTTACCGTGTTTAAGCGGGTGGGTGTGTACAAAGGGAGAAAGCTGTTGGTTTTCACAAAACGCATCAAATGTATCATCGAATATCAAAGACTGATCCATATACATCACGCGGCTAACATATTCACCAGCCGTCGCAATGTCATGCGTCACCAAAATAATCGTAACGCCTTTTGCGTTCAAGCGCTTCATAATGGCAAAGAACTGTTCACGCATGGATTCATCAAGCGCACTGGTCGGTTCATCCAAAATAAGCAACTGTGGGTCACTGACCAACGCTCTTGCTAAAAAAACGCGTTGTTGTTGGCCTCCCGACAGTGCACCAATCCGTTTTTTTCGTAAATCACAAATATCTAAGTAATCAAGCACACGTCCAATCTCAGCCATATCATCACGGTTCAAGCGTTTTGGAAACTGTTTTTTCCCAAGCAATCCCATGCCGACAACTTCTTCTACTGTCGCTGGAAAATTGCGTTCAGCACTATGGGTATGTTGGGGTAAGTAACCAATCGTGAGCGACTCACTTTTTTGGATCTTCCCGTTACTAACAGATAAAAGCCCCATGAGGGCTTTCACCAACGTTGTTTTCCCTGAACCGTTCGCACCAATTAAAGCCACAAAGTCTCCTGGCTTAATGGAAAAGGAAACTTCTTTGACAGCCATAAATGACTGATATTTTACGGTCACGTTATTCACATTGATAACACTAGTCTGTTTGGTCATATTGCATCCCTATCTTAAACTGTTCTAAATTGTGGTGTAACATATCAATAAATGTTATGCCTGCGTTTAAATCATCCGCTGGTGCATTGTGTGCACTGTAAAGCGTTAAAACTTCCGCATTTGTTTCTTCACTAATCGCCTGTGCAACATTCGGTGCAATGCCAATCTCAGTAAATAAGTGATTAATATTGTGTTCATTCATTAGGTTAATCATGTTGGCAATGGCACCAGAGGTTGGCTCTGCATCGCTAGAAAATCCGCGGTATGGGGTTAAATATTGCACATCATAGCGCTTTGCGAAATAACCAAAGGCATTATGGCCTCCATGCATCATCACATTGGTTCGCCGGTGCTCTGCTAAATCAAGATAATCACGATGGATGTCATTTAAACGATCGATATAATCTTGCGCATTTGCCTTAAATGTTGTTTCGTGTTCTGGTGCCATAGCAATAAATGCATCGCGTATATCACGAACCATTTGAATCGCATTTAAAGGATCAAGCCAAATATGCGGATCATAAAAGCTATCATCATCTTCTACGGTTTCACGCACTTGGATATTTATCGGAGGCGTTTTATAACGTACTTGACCTTCATAAATCCAGTGAAACTCTACCATTGTAATACCCGTATTTAACCCTTGAATACGGACATGATCACCATGATTTTCAAGCGCAACAACCCCTTCAGGTGCGCCTTCTGCCAACGCTATACCGAGTTCATTTTCGGCCGCATCCAAAGGCCGTGCAAGTTGATTGAAGTCAATGATATCAGCGCTTAAAGCTATGACTTGATCCACCCCAACATTAGGCAGTGAACCGTGCCAATGATCATCATGAACATACGCAAACATCGATGCATCCGTTTGATAACCGTAAATTTCAAAGGTATCGATGCCGGTTTCTATTTCACCATCAAAGTCATCGTCTGCATCTTCATCAGCATCGCCGAAATCTTGGTCTGATTGAAACAATCCAATGCGTTCAACATTTTCACTTAAATCAAGAATTTTTAACTGTTCTGCATCATAATCAGCAATCAAACGAGGAACCCAAGGTTCCATTGAGTCGCCAGTATAAATTAGCATATCCGCATTCATAATTTCAATGATTTTTCGCGCGGTTGGTTCAAATCCATGCGGATCAACCCCAGGTGGTAATAAAAACTCTACATCAACATAATCGCCACCAATATGGCGTGCCATATCATACTGTGGAAAGAGTGATGTCATCACAAGTGGTTTATCACTTGGTTCATCATTATCTGAATCATTGCCACCACACGCAAAAATACTTAACGGGATAAGCAACGCTAGTAGTATTAAAATTATTTTTTTCATGGTTTCACCCTCCACTATTCCTCACTCATTATAATATAATTACAATCTAAATGCGAATGTTTTGCAAAAACGTAACTACTACATACAAAGAAGCCCTATAATAAGCGCTTCTTTGATTGATACAATATGCTTTAATCACTAATCGGCTTCAATGACTTCAACGTTAATTGGTGGTGTGGTGTAACGTACTTCACCATCATGCGTCCAGCTAAAGACGACTTGGGTAATGCCTACTGATTCACCATTAATATGAACATGGTCACCATGCAACGCAAATGATACAATGCCGTCTGGTGCTCCTTCTGCTAATTCAACGGTGAACCCATTGTGTGACCCATCAAGTTCTCTCTCGCGCCCATCTTCTGATTCAATATAAGCACCGAGAGATAGATTACTGCCAACTTCTACGTTTGGTAAACTAC
>PWME01000105.1 GCA_003559235.1 Mollicutes bacterium
ATTGTCCTCTATTATTCATTCCCCAAGTAAAAACTCGACCATATGAAGTTAAAACGGAAGAGAAGTTGAAACCTAATGATAAATCCTCTATAGTTTCGTCTTCGTGTAGGTCAAACTGTGAAGTAATCTCTATGGGGATATTGCTATTAATAGTTGACCCATAACCTAACTGCCCATAATCATTCTGACCCCAAGTAAAAACCCGACCACCTGATGTCAAGACCGCAGAGTGTCCCCCGCTCAACGAAATCTTAGCAATACTCTCTCTGTACATTAGGGGTATATCGGTTGCGGGATTGTAATTGTCGTATATCTTGTACAAAACAGTATATTGGTTAATCTCCCACTTCGCATGTAATGTTAAATCCTTTGCTGGCATCTTGTTAAACTCATATAATTGAATATAATCGTCACTCAAGTACCACCCCTTGAACGTGTATCCCTTCTTTTCAGGAGCAGTTGGTTCAATGATTTTCGTGTCGTAGTCTTGAATAATTGAATCAACTTTCGAACCTCCCTGAGAATCGAAGGTAACGGTGTATCTATAAGTCTCCTCGGTCTCCTTTTGCTCAGTCCGATTACAAGCAAAAAGGGTGAAAGACATACCTAAGACGAATAGTAACGCTACGTACTTTTTCATAAACACATGCATCCCCTCCAGATTTCACTCGCTTTCATTTTACAACATCAACGCCATCTATTGAACAATGGATAGTTGTTAATTAGAAAAGTGTTAAACGAGTATAGGGATTTATAGTGTTGTTAGGTATGCATGAGTCTACCAATCACACGACCCAAAAAGGACACTAGAAAAAAGTTTTAGACTCCTTAGTTTAGTTCAAACGTATAAACAGATGCATTTCCTTGGGCAACTTGTGGTCTTAGATAATTTTCTGAATTTACAATACATGTTCGATCAGTTAAGGTATTGTTCTTATCTGTAGAAACCTTGAAACATAGATAAGCCATAAAGAATCGCTCTTCTCAGATATGATAACGCTCGTCATTACAAAATCACATAAACTAAAGACCCGCGAATAATACTAGTGTAACCTAAGTTCTTGACTCAACTCTTTTAAACGACTCTTTACAGCTTGATTGTTCCAATAACCTCTAAAAGACGAGCAGTCTGAGTGGTATGCCATTGGAACCTTTCATGATATCCTTTTGTTGATAACAAGAACTCCTCGTTACTCAATGCATTTTTGACGTTTCTATAAATAACTTCAATGTTAATATCTCGATATTTTCCAAATCCTGATACCCCAACCTCTAAAGAAGCAAGAATATCATTTGTATTTTCCATTACCAGCTTAATAACCTTTCTTGAAGATAAATCTACATCTTTGTCTTCGTAAATAATTAGACACAAAATCTGCATGATTACCGATATAAAGTACTTTTGCGCAACAGTTGTGTTGAGCTTTAAACTAGGTTCGATATCTACCTCTTCATGATTGATAACTCCGCTTTTATCAATACCTCTAAGCATGACAACTTTTCTAGTTGCTGAGATTTCAAATGCGTCTTGCACGGCACCCAAATCAAAATAGTTTAAGTGCTTCATGTACGCATATGTGTACAAGTATATGCTAGAGTACATCAAATCTACTGTGTTGGAGTAGACATCGAACTTACTTAAGAGATGATAATATAAACCGATCTCATTTGAAATTAATGAACAAAAATACCTGTAAAACTCTTCTTCGGACTTGTCTTTTCTAAGTATCAAGCTCATCACCTCGTAACAATTATATCATTGTACATGTTACATGGAGTAAAAAATAAATCCATCCTAGTCTAAAAGGTTGTCTTCATGGTCCATGCAAAAGCTAACCACATCATTCCAACATCCCTTAGTAGCACCGTTGATACCGGTAACATAGGAATCATAATCTTAAGAGTAGGAACTCTTATTTGCTCTTAATCATGCACTAGATATGTAGTTGCATTTTCTTCATGATTGATCCCAAGTCTAAGACTCGTAGTCATTCGAATGCAACGTAATCCTATATTGCCAAGCACTGTGTCTGTCGGTATTTTTTTGAACAGCATCGTACAATACATCATCCGTATAGTGCTGCATGAGATACTGATAAAGATGCTTAAGGTAATCATTAGAAATCGTGTGATGCAGATCCGTTACAAAACCGCCGCTCCAACGCATATACCTGAGTTTAAAAGCTATGCAAAGTTCAACATCATAAAGATCTAGAGCATAAAATGCTTTTGCTGCAATGAGTTCATTCATTATCGCTATCCTGTCGCTGAGCTCATATTGATTAAAGTCTTCTCGGTATCGTTTCTTCGTGGAAACACTCGCGATTTCATCTGCAAAAAAGTACATAACCCCAGCCGCCTTTCGCAAAACCCTCTCATACAAGCTGAACTCATCAGCGCTTAAAGCACCTCTTACATCAGAATCGGTGGTCATATGAGCAGGAAGCCGATGTTTATCGACCAACCGTTTGAGTCTCTCGATGATTGGGATGGCTTCTCGCATACTTTCAAGATACTTTTTCCCGATGAAATACGCATCCCTAAACCAAGGCAACACCCCATACACGCGGACGTCTTTCCGGTATCGTTTCCGCCACGTTTGCGTTGGGTAACGCGCATCAAACTGCATGACGATATCCAGCCAGTTATCGTCAAGATAATCGAGAAGCATCTCTTTGAGTTCTTCAGGTACGCCTTGGCCTCGCGAGGCGATGGCCGCAGTGTACGGAAAAATGTCTTTAGATATATGGTTTAGCCCCATCGCAAAGTGCAGACTATCGGTAAAGCTCGTCCCCTCAAGATGAGCTTCAAGTGCGTATGCGACACTCTCCAACTGTGTAATCTTATCCCTTTTTCTTTTGCGAATCATTTCTAGGTTGAAGTTCATTGGCATGTAATGTTTGGACATATTATGAAGCTGTGTCTCCTTGCGCTTTCGACTGCTATGAACACACATCGCCAGGGCTTCAGCTGCACGTCTATCTTCTTCGTTTTCATGCGTGAGTTGAACGACTTGATGCGCACACTCTTGCACCTCGTCCACGGTTTTCCCAACCATGCCGCACAACGCCACGTATGAAATAGATTGACATGAAAACCCTTCATCCGAACCGTACAGTTCTTTCATTTCTGGATAGTCTTCGTCTAACATTGCTTCCGCTGTCTTTAGCACCTCTTTGGGTAAATGATTGAAGTTGCCGTCGCACTTCAGCAACGTTCTCCCAACCACCAGCGCCATCATCGCTTCTGGTCCCAAATGACTTTCCGGCGTAATTAAGGCATAATTATTTTTCTTAAGTTTATATGCATTCGATCGTGTTCTCGCAAGATACCCAAGCAATAACCCTATCATCAAATCGTCTCCCTTCCGCCTTCTAGAACTCTCATCAAGAAACTGATTCCAATTATACGCACAGTAAAAAAGCCCTGTCAATAGTCTAAACAGGGCATAAAGGGGTTATATATTACTTCGTATATATATAAACTTTTTTCGAAAAAAGTAGTAATTTGGGTGCAAGGCATTTATTGTGTTTATGTTTACTTTTCAATAGCGGACTCTGAAGTAGAAGAATGTTCGTTATCTTTGCTTGAATCTTTTTTTTGA
>PWME01000101.1 GCA_003559235.1 Mollicutes bacterium
GCAAATATAAATTTGCGGTTTGTTTGGCACCCCCTGAAATAATAAGTGGGGTTCTGGCTTCATCAACTAAGATTGAGTCGACCTCATCGATAATGGCATACGCCAGTGGGCGCTGCACCATATCTTCTTTATAAATGACCATGTGGTCACGCAAATAATCGAAGCCAAGTTCGTTGTTCGTTGAATACAAAATATCGCATTGGTACGCTTCACGCTTTTCATCTTTGGTAAGGTCGCGTGTATTCAGTCCAACCGTTAACCCTAAAAACCGAAATAATTCACCGATTTCACCTTCTGCTTCACGCGCAGCGAGGTATTCGTTCACGGTAACGATATGAACCCCTTTACCATTTAATGCATTCAAATATGCGGGCATTACCGCTGTCAACGTCTTTCCTTCACCGGTTTTCATCTCGGCAATTTTGCCTTCATGAATCACGCGGGCACCCATAATTTGGACTTTAAAAGGCGTCATGCCTGTCACGCGAGTTGATGCTTCACGGACCAGTGCGTACGCTTCAACTTCTATGTCATCAAGCGTTTCACCTTGTTGTAAACGCGCTTTAAATTGATTCGTCTTTTCTTGAATAGCGTCGTCGCTAAGCTTTTTGTATGTTTCATGTAACGCAATCACTTCATCCGCAAACTTTGCGAGTATTTTTTGCGCTTTGCGACTTGGGTCAAACAGTTTTTTTAGCATTATTTCCACCTCGTTTTTCTCAACACTATCATATCATAAAGGCCTTGCATTGCCAAAGGTTTTAAGGTCTTTAAAGCGATTCAAAGTGTTATCATTCATTGGCAAAAAAAATGCGCCGAAGCGCATTTTATTATTCTGTTTCAATAACCGCGTATTTTCCGTCATTGCGCAAGTACACAACGGTTGTTTTTTGGCTTTCGTCATCGCGGTAGATAAAGAAGTCATGTCCAAGCATTTCCATCGCTGTAATCGCCTCATCAGTGGACATTTCTTCGAGTTCAATCGATTTTTTCTTAACCGGTGTTCTAACCAGTTCACGCTCTAAGGCTTCTAAGTCGACGTCGTCTTTGAATATTTCTGCAACGCCTTCTTTCTTTTGTAAACTTCTTGTAATTTTCGTTTTATTTTTTCGAATTTGGCTTTCTAATTTGTCAATTGCCAAATCAATTGCGGCGTACATGTCTTCTTGTCCAACTTCCGCACGCATGGTGTAATACTTTGTCGGAATGGTAACCTCGACTTTGTGGTGATCACGGTACGTCTTGCAGACGACAAAGGCGTCGAGTTCTTCGCGGAAATATCGTTCCAACTTTCCAAGCTTGTCCGTCGCGTAATTTTCGATAGCTTCGGTGACTTTGAAGCCGTTTTTCCCTCTGACTTCAACGAGCATCACAATCATCTCCTTTAAATTGGAATAGATTAAAAATGGTGATACTTCATTATACCATGAATGGCTAAAGCCTTGTACCTTGAAAACTGAAGTTTTTTATAATGCACTCAAAACCCTAATCATAGAAAAATCTGGCTTATACGGAATAAACACACGAAACGGTTTAAAAAGCTGTGATAAAACCATTAACGCTTCGCCATTCATCAACCAATCATCATCGAAAAACACCAAACTCCCCGTCTCCATAAGCACTGAAAAAGCGCGTAAAGTTAAGGCGGGATGATCGCGCGCGTCAATCGACACAATTTCTGCTTCATTGGATTGCATTGGAATGATTTCGCGGTGCAACGGAAGCGCTGCATACGTTTCACATATATGACATATTTTATGAAATTTGAATAAGGTCTTAAACGTTTGTGGTGTCACAAAAAATGTTTGACACGTCTCACATACTGGCATACATCGGTCTCCTTTGTCTTCATAATACTAACAAAACTAACCATTACTCAAAAGAAAGACCGACTTTTTGTCGGTCAGTATGTTTTCGCGTCGGTTACACCCGTTAAGTACGCATGCATGTTAAACGCGAGCGATTCAAGTTCATTTTCTCCAGGATATATCGCAATATCACCTAAATGATCAATCATGTCAATCAACGGTTGTATGATGTCTTGATTATACGCCAAACCACCCGTTAAAATGATGGCATCAAGCGAACCTTTCGTCACGCCATAAAGCGCACCAATTGCTTTGGCAATTTGATAAACCATTGCGTCGACCACACGGCGTGCTTCAACCCGACCACTTTCAAGCATATCCGAAACTTCCTCAGCGTCCTTGGTGTCTAAATAACTGAACATGCCACCATACGCGCGAACAAGTTTAAGCAACTCTTTTTTGTTATATTCGCCGCTATAAGCGAGATCGATTACACTAGAAACTGGTAAACTTCCGGCACGCTCTGGGGTAAACGGACCATCACCATCAAGCGCATTGTTTACATCAACCACGCGCCCTTTTTTGTGATAACCAATACTAATGCCGCCTCCTAAATGGGCCACAATAAGATCGAGGTTTTCATACGGCACTTCAATTTTTTCTGCGTATCGTCTCGCCACCGCTTTTTGATTAAGTGCATGAAATAAGCTGCGTCTTGTAATCCCATTTAGTCCAGAGAACTTCGCGACATCCTCCATCTCATCAACAACCACCGGGTCAGCAATATACGCTTTCTTCCCGACTTGTTCAGCCAAACTGCGCGCAATTTGACCACCTAAATTGGAAGCGTGCGTCCCGTATTTATTGTTTTTTAAATCATCAAGCATTGCATCGTTCACTTCGTATAGACCACTCGGTACAGGTTTCATTAATCCACCGCGCGCTATGAAACCATCAATGTCTTTTAAATGGAAATAATTGCCTGCAAGAAAGTCTAATATAACCGTGGTTCTAAGCGGCAATTGATCGGCAAGCGTTTCAAAACTTAATAGTTCGCCATCATCGTGCTTAATCGTTTCTTTCGCAACCCGGTGTAATTTGTCAAAAACCGCAACCTTTGTGCTGGTTGACCCCGGGTTGATGGTTAATATTTTCATGGTTTCACGTCCTTTGAAACGGTGCTTATGCGTTTACAAGCGCACTACCAGTTTGCAATGCTTGTTTGTTTAAATCAATAAGTTTGGCTTTATCACCCGTAAATATTTTATCAAATACTGCGTGGATACTCTCCACTTCAAAAACGCCAGAAACGTTTAAGTACGCACCGAGCATAATCATGTTTGCGACTTTTAAGTTGCCTAACTTAAGCGCTTCATCCGCTGCATCGATTTTAATTACATTGATGTCGTCGCGGTAGGTGTGATCCTTTACTGCAGAGGTGTTAACGAGTAAAGTTCCGCCCGTTTTAATGCGTCCTTCAAATTTTTGTAAGGAAGGGGAATTCATCGCTATGACGGTATTGGGTTCACTAACAACCGGTGAGTTAATGCTTGCTTCAGAAATGATTACCGAACAATTCGCCGTACCACCGCGTGTTTCAGGACCATATGAAGGAATCCATACTGTATTGATACCCTCGGCGGTTGCCGCATAGGATAAGATTTGTCCCATAAGCATAACCCCTTGTCCACCAAATCCAGCAATAACAACTTTTTCTTCATCACGAGGCATCGCTGTCACCTCCGTCTTTATAAACACCAAGCGGATAGTAATCGATGAGTGAATCCACTGCCCA